>NZ_SOGM01000058.1:0-165428 GCF_004403545.1 Cryobacterium sp. TmT2-59
GGCCGTGGGCGTGCGCGGCGAGCAGCAGCCCCGCGCCCGCCGAGGCCGGGGACGGCTGCCGGCCGGGGGTGTGGGCGGCCACGCCGGCGAAGAGCGCCGCCGCCGCCTCTGTCCGGAACACGAGGCGCCGGGCCGCCGTGCCGAGCAGGAGCACCCGTGCGCCGAAGGCGGCCGCGGCCACGGGGTCGTCGGGCCAGCGGAGCAGCTGATTGCCGGTGAAGCCCACCACGCCGTCGAGGCGGTTCAGCAGGGGCTGGAACACCCGCGCCCAAGCACGCGAGTCCCGGCCCAGGGCGTCGGCCGTGCGGTCGAGGTTCAGCCAGGCGACCGCGGCCTGCCCGCCGTCCAGCGGATGCGCGTAGGAGATCTCGGGGACGATGAACGGCACCCGCCCGGTCAAGCCGAATTCCCGGAAGAACGGGGAGGCCAGGGCGGCGGGGTGCACGGCGGAGCCGACGTCGTGCCGGAATCCCGGCAGGGTCAGCTCCTGCGTGCGCAGGGCCCCGCCCGCCGCCCCGGACTGCTCGATCACCTGCACCGACAGGCCGGCCCGGGCCAGCACGACCGCGGCTGCGAGGCCGTTGGGTCCGGCACCGACCACGTTGACGTCAGGCACGGGTCCCTCCGGGAAGGGAGACGGGGGGCACGAGCATTCCGACCTCGGAGCGCACCCACCAGTCGCCGGTCGCGCGACGCTCGGCTGGGGTGGAGAACCGGTACAGGAAGACCCGGGCACGCACGTACCGGGGCGGGCCGGACGGGAAGGGGTTCGCGCGCAGCATCCGCAGTGTCGCCCGGTCCCCCTCGAGCAGCCGGGCCAGGAGCATCTCGAACCACCGGGTGTCGCGGGTTCCGAGCGCCAGGAACCACATCAGCCAGTCGAGCCGGAGGTGGTACGGCGCGAACTGGCGGGGCATCCGCGCCGGATCGCCCGGTTTGCCTCGGAACTCGTAGGCCAGCCACCCGGACTCGTCGCCGGGGTCGGCGGCGTCGCTGCCCTCCACGACCACCTCGAAGCGCTCCTTCGTGACCGTGCCGAAAGCGCCGTAGGCGTTCACCAGGTGGTAGCGGTTGAAACTCGCGTTCATCAGCTGGCGGCGGGCGAACAGGTTGCGCAGCGGCCACCAGCTCAGCACCAGCAGGAACCCGGTCGCGGCGAGCACCACGACGACGAACCAGAGCGGCGTCTCCCCCGCCGGCGCCGGCGGGGCCAGGCCGAGCACGAACCGGATGCTGGTGTCGTCGATCGCGGAGAAGGCGAGCACGATGGTGATCCAGTTGAGCCAGGCGAAGTTGCCGGTGAGCACGAGCCAGCCCTGGGTCAGGATCACGATCAGGCCGGCAACGGATGCGAGGGGCTGGGGCGCGAACAGGAAGAACGGCACGACGAGCTGGGCGAAGTGGTTGCCCAGGACCTCGCCGCGGTGGAACCACTTCGGCAGGTGGTGCACGAACCAGCTGACCGGGTTCGGCATCGGCTGGGTCTCGTGGTGGTAGTACAAAGCGGTCAGGTCGCGCCACTCCTGGCCGCCGCGGATCTTGATCAGGCCGGCGCCGAACTCCAGGCGGAACAGGAGCCAGCGGCAGAACAGGATCACGACCAGCGGAGGAGCCACGTCGTTGGAGCCGAGGAACGCCACCACGAAGCCGGCCTCCAGCAGCAGGCTCTCCCAGCCGAACGAGTAGAACGTCTGGCCCACGTTGACGATCGACAGGTAGGCGGCGAAGAGCAGGAGGAAGCACGCCATCGGCAGCCAGGGCGGTGCGAGTTGGGGCAGGCCGGCCACCAGGGCCGCCGCCAGACCGGCCCCCGACCACGCAAGCACGCGCAGCATCCGGTCGGAGTAGCGCCAGTGGAACAGGCTCGGGGACTGGCGGAATCGCACCTGCCGGGTGAACCGGGCCACCGGGAGCAGACCTCGGTCGCCCAGCAGCACGGGGAACTGGTTGATTGCCGAGACGAAGCCGATCAGATAGCACGCCGCAACGCCGCGCTGCAGTACCTGCCGCGCGACCTCATAGTCTCCCGCATCGAACCATTCCATGGTGCCCTCACGATAGGCCGCGGGAGACGGGCCTTCAATGGGGCGGGGACCCGGGACACGGAAACCGCCGCCCGGGGTGCGGGGCGGATCCGGGCCGGACCTTGACGAGGCGGACTAAACCGGTATAGCCTTCCTCTAAACCGGTTCAGTTGGATCGGCTGTCAATGAGGAGGCCACCCGTGAACCGCGAGAAAGTCACGATCGCCGTCGTCGCCAAGCAGGCCGGCGTCAGCAAGGGGCTCGTGTCCTTCGCCCTGAACGACCGCCCCGGCGTCGCCGCCGAGACCCGCGCCCGCATCCTGCAGGTTGCCACCGAACTCGGCTGGAAGCCCTCCCTCCGCGCCCGGTCGCTCTCCACCCAGCGCTCCTTCGCCCTGGGCTTCGTCATCGCCCGGAACCCCGATGTGCTCGCCTCCGACCCGTTCTTCACCTCCTTCATCGCGGGCGTCGAGAGCATCCTCACCGACCAGGGCCGCACCCTCGTGCTCAGCGTCGTGCCCGACGAGGCGAGGGAAGTGAAGACCTACCGCTCACTCGTCGCCGACGGCCGGGTCGACGGCGTCTTCCTCAGCGACCTGCGACACAACGACCCCCGCATTCCGCTCCTGTCCGAACTGGGCCTCCCGGCCGTCACGCTCGGCCGCCCAGACGGCGACAGCCCGTTTCCCGCCGTATCCGTGGACGACAGCCCGGGGATCACCGCCTCGGTGGCGCACCTGGTCACCCTCGGCCACCGCCGCATCGCGCACGTCGCGGGCAACTCGGCCCTGCTGCACGGCAGCAGGCGCCGGGAGGCTTTCGCCGCGGCGCTCCGGGACGCGGGACTGCCCGAGGGCCAGACCGTCGAAACGGACTTCTCCATGGCGGACGGCTCGGACGCCACCCGCCGGCTCCTCACCCAGGACCGGCCGCCGACCGCGATCGTCTTCGCCAACGACCCGATGGCCATCGCGGGCCTCGGAGTCGCCCACGAGCTCGGCATCCGGGTTCCCGAGGACCTGTCGATCACGGGCTACGATGACATCGATTTCTCCCGCTACGTGTACCCGCCGCTGACGACCGTCAGTGCCGCGCCCATGGTCTGGGGCCGGGCCGCGGCGACCACGCTGCTCGCCCTGATGGAGAACGGAACGGCCGACGACGTCGACCTCCCCGCCGCCCGGCTCGTGATCCGCGGCTCCACCGCACCACCACTCAATCCCTGGTAGCCCACATAGACCTCCCGCAGCAAGGCTGCTGCGGAGCAGAAATGGAGAACGAAATGCACAACAATCGAATGGCGAGGCGTCTGCTTACCGTCACGGCGGCTTCGGCCACCGCGATCCTGGCGCTCAGCGCCTGCGCGTCCGGTGGGGCATCCGGGGATGCCGCCACGAGTCGTGGACCGATCACCATCTGGTACTCGAACAACGAGTCCGAAATCGCCTGGGGCAAACAGATGGTGGAGGCCTGGAACACCAAGAACCCGGATGAAAAGGTGAAGGCACAGGAGATTCCGGCCGGCAAGAGCAGCGAGGAAGTCATCGGAGCCGCCATCACGGCCGGCAACGCCCCGTGCCTGGTCTTCAACACGGCGCCCGTCGCCGTGCCGCAATTCGAGAAGCAGGGTGGTCTCGTCAACCTGTCCAGCTTCAAGGACGGTACCGCGTACATCGAGAAGCGCACCGGCGACGCTGCCGCGCAGTACAAGAGCGCCGACGGCAAGTTCTACCAGATGCCGTGGAAATCCAACCCCGTCATGATCTTCTACAACAAGGACATGTTCGCCAAAGCCGGCCTCGACCCGGAGAACCCGAAGCTCGCCACCTACGACGAGTTCCTCGCCACCTCGCGCACCCTGGTCGAGAGCGGCGCAGCACCCAACGCCATCTACCCGGCGCCCACCAGCCAGTTCTTCCAGAGCTGGTTCGACTTCTACCCGCTGTACGCCGCCGAGACGGGTGGCACGCAGCTGATCGAAGACGGCAAGTCCACCTTCAACACCCCCGACGGCGCCAAGGTGGCGGAGTTCTGGAAGACCCTGTACGCCGAGGGTCTCGCCGGCAAGGAGCAGTACCAGGGCGACTCCTTCGCCGATGGCCAGGCGGCCATGTCCATCGTCGGCCCGTGGGCCGTGTCGGTGTACAAGGATGCCGTCAACTGGGGCGCGGTTCCCGTTCCCACCAGTGAGGGCACACCCGCTCAGGAGACCTTCACGTTCAGCGATGCGAAGAACGTGGGCATGTTCACGGCCTGCAAGAACCAGGCGACCGCCTGGGACGTGCTGAAATTCGCGACCAGCGAGGAACAGGACGGCCAGCTGCTCGACCTGACCGGCCAGATGCCGCTGCGCCAGGACCTGACCACGGTGTTCCCCGAGTACTTCGCGGCCAACCCGGCCTACGAGCAGTTCGGTGACCAGGCGTCCCGCACGGTCGAGGTGCCCAACGTCCCCAACTCCGTGGCCGCATGGCAGGCATTCCGTGACATGTACACCAAGACGGTCATCAGCGGCGAGGGTGAGATCCCCGCAGCCCTGGACGGCGCGGCAGCCAAGATCGACAAACTGATCGCCCAGCCGTAACCCGACAATGTCCACTTCGACAGCACAACGGCCCGCCGCCGGGAGGTCACAAACACCTCCCGGCGGGGGCGCCCGTCGGCGCCGCAGGCGCCCCTTACTGGGAAAGAACCCCTTCGGGCTCCTGCTCAGCACGCCCTACCTCATTTTCGTCCTGGCGGTCTTCGCGTACCCACTCGTGTTCGCCTTCTGGATGTCCTTCCACGACTACTTCTTCGCCGCTCCAGGCGCCCAGGTCGACCGGCCCTTCGTCGGCCTCGACAATTTCCGGGAAGTGCTCAGCGACCCGGCCATCATCCGTTCGTTCGGCAACGTGGGGATCTTCCTGCTGATCAACGTCCCACTGACGGTCGTCCTCTCCCTCGTGCTCGCCAACGCCCTGAACAAGGCCGTGCGATTCCGCACGTTCCTGCGGGTGTCGTACTACGTGCCGTATGTGACCGCGAGCGTCGCGGTCGTGGGCGTCTGGATCTTCCTGTTCAGCGGCAACGGCCTGGTCAACCAGATTCTCGGGCCGCTCGCACCCGACCCGCCCTGGCTGATCAACGAGACCTGGGCGATGCCCACCATCGCGATCTTCGTGACCTGGAAGGGCCTCGGATTCTTCATCCTGCTCTACCTGGCCGCCCTGCAGAACGTGTCGGAGGAACTCTACGAGGCCGCCGCGACCGATGGTGCCGGCAAGATCCGCAGCTTCTTCTCGGTCACCGTGCCGGGCGTGCGTCCCGCCACCGTGCTCGTGCTGCTGCTCTCCACCGTCACGGGGGCGAATCTCTTCACGGAGCCGTACCTCCTCACCGGCGGCGGCGGCCCCAACGGGGCATCCTCCTCACCCGTACTGATGATGTACCAGCGCGGAATCGAACAGGGGTCGCCCGACACGGCGGCCGCGATCGGAGTCATCCTCGTGATCGGAGTCCTCATCCTCGCGTTCATCCAGCGCAAGCTCGCGGGAGGTGACGAATCATGACCCGCAAGCAGAACATCCTGCGCGGCGTGGTCCTGGCCGTGGGGGCACTCGTGTTCCTGTTCCCATTCTACTACATGGTCATCGGCTCGCTGCAGGAGACGCCCGACCCGTCGGTCGCCGGCGCCTTCCCGAATCCGGCGAACCTCACCCTGGCCAACTACGGCGACATCAACAGCCGGATCAACCTGATGCAGGGGCTGCTCAACTCGGGCATCTTCACCGGCGGTGTGATCCTCTGCACCGTGGTGTTCGGGGTGCTCGTGGGCTACGCCCTCGCCCAGCTCCAGTGGCGCGGCCGCGGGGTCACCTTCGCGCTCGCCCTGCTGGTGCAGGTGGTCCCGTTCCAGCTCCTGATGATCCCGCTGTACGTGATGATCGCCAGGGACTACGGTCTCGCGGACAACTACGTGGGCATGATCCTGCCGTTCGCCATCAACTCCACGGCCGTGATCATCTTCAGACAGTACTTCTTGCAGATCCCGAAGGAACTCTTCGATGCCGCGCGGATCGACGGGGCCGGCGAGCTGCGCATTCTCCGCCGGATCGCGCTGCCTCTCGTTCGGCCCGCCCTGCTGACCGTCGTGCTCCTGACCTTCATCGGCCCGTGGAACGAATTCCTCTGGCCATTCCTGATCACCAAGGAGGCGTCCCTCCAGCCGCTCGCGGTTTCACTCGCCAACTACCTCAGCAACGTCGCGGCCACCGCGGCGAACCCGTTCGGGGCGGTCCTTGCCGGGGCCTGCGTCCTCGCCGGTCCTGCTGTGCTTCTGTTCATCCTCTTCCAACGGCACTTCGTGTCGAACAATATCGGCTCCGGCGTGAAAGGTTAGACATGCCCACCCCCACAGAATTCCCCTACCGACTGACCCGCATGGGCATCATCATGACGCCGGAAAAGGGCAACGCCCTCGAGGCCGAAGGAGTCCTGAACCCCGGGACCGGCCACACCGCGGATGGGACCCTGTACCTGCTCCCCCGCCTCGTCGCGACGGGCAACGTCTCCCGGGTCGGCCTGGCCCGGGTCATCATCACGGACGGCGTCCCCACGGGCGTCGAACGCGAGGGCATCGTCCTCGAGCCCGACCGGGGCTGGGAGCGCGGCGCGAACAACGCCGGCGTCGAAGACCCCCGGGTCACGTTCATCCCCCGCCTCGGTTTGCACGTCATGACCTACGTCGCCTACGGCCCCCTCGGCCCGCGCACGGCCGTCGCCGTGTCATCGGACCTGCGCGAATGGCGCCGGCTTGGCCCGGCTCTCTTCGCCTACGACGACGCGCTGGACATGGACCTGAACCTGTTCCACAACAAGGACACCGTGTTCTTCCCGGAGCCCGTCTCCGGCCCGAACGGCGTGGAAAGCTTCGCCGTACTGCACCGCCCGATGTGGGACCTCAGCGAGGTCAAGCCCGGCGAGGGCGTGCGGGTCCCGGCCGGCGTCACCGACACCAGGCAGAGCATCTGGATCAGCTACGTGCCCGTCGCCGACGTGCTCGCCGACCTGACGAGGCTCACCTTCTGGGGCGGCCACAAGTTCCTGGCCGGCCCGGAATTCCCGTTCGAAGCGCTCAAGATCGGCGGCGGACCGGCCCCCCTGCGCGTACCGGAGGGCTGGCTGCTGATGCACCACGGTGTCACCGGCACGATCGACGGAGCGTTCTCGCAGCAGCAGAAGGTCAACTACGCCGCCGGCGCGATGATCCTCGACGCCGACGACCCCACGATCATTCTGCAGCGCACCAGCGAGCCGCTTCTCAAGGCGGAGACGCCCGACGAGATCAGCGGCATCGTGCCGAACGTCGTCTTCCCGACCGCGATCGAGGAGATCGACGGGCAGCTGTTCGTGTTCTACGGCATGGCTGACTCGAAGATCGGCGTTGCACGCCTGGACCACGTCCCGGCGTAACGACAGGGACAGCCTCGCGAACGGCCTCAGTACGGCGACGGAAACGTCGCCGTACTGAGGCCGTTCGCGTCTCGTCCGTCTCATCCGTCGCCCCCGGCACGGCGTGGAACCAATTCGACGGAGATTTTGTCGCCGAAGTGCGATTCCGGTCCGTTTCGGCCCCGTTCGCGCCGGTCCGGGCAAAATCTCCGTCGAATTCGTTGGGGGAACGCGCGCTGGTGCAGGCGAGCGCACGCGCACTGGCGCAGGCTGCGAGGAGACGTGGGTCAGCTAGACGTGCGCTAGCCGGCCGTGGGTGCTAGCCGGCCGGTGTGGGCGGCGGGGTGAGGAGGCCGAGGGTGGCCTTCAGTCGGGCCTCGGCATCCGGGTCGGCCTGACCGGCCTGGCTCGCCGCGATGTTCGCCTCGGTGACGGCACGCAGTACCTCGTCGCGCTGGATCTTGACCCCGCGCGGGGCATCGACTCCGATGCGGATGCTGTCACCGCGCACATCAAGGACGGTGATGACGATGTCATCACCGATGAGGATCTTCTCCCCCTGTTTGCGTGTTAGAACCAGCACCTGTTCAGCCTAGCTTGACCGGTTGGCCCGGTCGGTGAGGCTCGGCCTCAAACCCGCCATCGTCGCCGAGGTCGCCTCGGAACCGTCGATCCACCCCACCGGCAGTCCCAACTCGTCGATCGTCTCCGGCGACGCTGTGGACCCGGCCTCGATCACGGCGACCGCGTCGAGGGAGAGGTGCGCGGACAGGCGCGATACCCAGGCGGCGGTGTCCTCGGCCTTGCGGCCGGCATCCACGACCACCCAGACCTGGTCTGCGCCCACCGCAGCCAGGATCGCGGCCTCGTCCGCAGCCGCCTCCCCGGCTTCGTCATCGGACTCCAGGCCGAAGGCCACGAAGACCGTCTCGCCCTGATCCACCGCGCGGGCTCGGGCCGCCAGGGCCGTGCGCCGGTCCGTGACCCGTCCGCTCCTCGCCGTAGACAGCACACCGGCGACCAGAGGGGATGATCCGGCGCCGCTCCGGGACGCCATCGCCCGCGCGACCGGGAACGCCGCGTCGGCCCGACCGATGATCAGCACGAGATCACCGTGCCCGGCCAACGGACGCGGCGGCGTGGCGGGGGCGGCTGCTGCCGGCACCCGTGTGGCCGGTACGGGTACGATCTGAGGCCCCGGGCCGCGCTCATCCGTCACCGGACCGGCCGTCGTGAAAGTGAGTTCGTCCATCAGGTGGGCGAAGTCGTCGGAGGCGGTCGACAGGCGCGGTTCCGCCACCGCCTGCAGGCGGGCTTCGGCCTCGTCCGCCTCGTCCAGCAGTGCCGCGAGCCCGAGTCGCGTCTGCCGATCCGGCTGCACATGGGCTGCACGTCGCCGGCGCGTGGGCACGGGCACCTCGACCGTCACCTCGAGATGACGGCGGGCGAAGAATCCATGGATGCCGCCCACGGTGACCCGCTCGGCCGCGACGATGCGGGCATCCGCTCCGTGCTCCAAGAACACGCGAGCCTTCAGCTCCGGCAGGCTGGCACCCTCAAGCTGAAATCGTTTCCGTTCCACGGACCACCCCCACGGTCTCGATGCCGACGTTCGCGCTCGTCACCTCGAGGTAGGACAGCACGGGCAGCCCGCCGGCCTGGGCCGACACCATGCGCCGGATCGCCGGTCGCAGGGCGGGAGCGCAGACCAGTACGGCGGTCAGGCCGCTCTCCTCGACCGCGGCCAGGGAGGACTTGAGCGAACCGAGGATGGCGTCGATCCGGTGCGGCTCCAGCATGATCTGGGAGCCCTGCTCGGAGGGGCGCATGCCTTCGAGCATGGACTGCTCGAGAGCGGGTTCGATCATGATCACGCGGAGCAGTCCCTCGTCGAGGTACTGGGCGGTGAGCGCCGGGCCGAGCGCCTGCCTGGCAGCCTCGATCAGCCCCTCCGGGTCGGCCGAGACCTTGGCCCGGAGGGAGAGCGCCTCGTAAATGCGGGGAAGGTCGTTGATCGGGATGAGCTCGACGAGCAGACCCTGCAGCACACGCTGCACCTCGGCGAGGGAGAGCATCCCGGGGATGAGGTCGTCGACGGCGGCGGGATTGACCTGCCGCACGCCGTCGGTGAGCACGCGCACGTCTTCCCGGGTGAGGAGCCGCGCCGCGTTGCCGGTGATGATCGAGGACAGGTGGGTGATCAGCACCGAGACCCGGTCGATGACCGTCGCGCCGACCATCTCGGCGCTGTGCCGCATCTCGCTCGGCACCCACTTGCCGGCCAGCCCGAAGACGGGCTCGACCGTTGCGGTGCCGGGCAGCCCGTCGAGGAAGTCGCCGAGGGCGAGGACCTTGCCGGCCGGGGCGAGTCCGCGCCCGGCCTCGACCCCCGCGATCCGGATCACATACGTCGACGAGGGCAGTTCAACACTGTCCCGGGTGCGCACGGGGGGTACGACCACGCCCAGGTCCATCGCGATTTTGCGGCGCAGCGCGCGCACCCGCGCGAGCAGGTCATCCTGCGCGCCGGAGACCAGGTCCACGAGGTCGGGGGCGAGCAGGATCTCGAGGGCGTGCACCCGCATCGTCTCGATCAGGTCTTCAGGGGTGTCCGACCGGGGTGCCTGGCTCTCCAGGCTCACAGCGGCCTCACGCCCCGCCTGCTCGCGGGCCTCGCCCGCCTTGATCCGCTGGGAGAACACGATCAGGCCCACCCCGATCACGACGAAGGGGATGATCGGCATGCCCGGGATGAGGGACATCAGCAGCGCGGCGGCGCCGGCGATCATCAGGGCGTTGCGGGATTGGGTGAGCTGCGCGGATGCGGTGGCGCCGATGTCGGATTCCACGTTGGAACGCGTCACGATCATGCCGGTGGAGACCGCCATCAGCAAGGCCGGGATCTGGGTGACGAGGCCGTCGCCGATGGTGAGGAGCGAGTAGGTGCTCATGGCATCGGTGATCGACAGGCCGCGCTGCACCATGCCGATCGCGATACCGCCGACCAGGTTGATGATGATGATGATGATCCCGGCGATCGCGTCGCCCTTCACGAACTTGGACGCGCCGTCCATGGCGCCGTAGAAGTCGGCTTCGGCGGACACCTCGGCTCGGCGTTCCCGGGCCTGGATGTCGGTGATCAGGCCGGCGTTCAGGTCCGCGTCGATCGCCATCTGCTTGCCCGGCATGGCGTCCAGGGTGAAGCGCGCCCCGACCTCCGCCACCCGCTCAGCTCCCTTGGTGACGACGACGAACTGGATCACGACCAGGATCAGGAAGATCACGGCACCGATGATGATCGAGCCGCCGACCGCGACCTGGCCGAAGGAGGCGATGACCTGCCCGGCGTAGCCGTCGCCCAGGACGAGCCGGGTCGAGGCCACGTTCAGGCCCAGGCGGAACAGGGTGGCCACCAGCAGCAGAGAGGGGAACACGGAGAAATCGAGGGGTTTCTTGACGAACATGGTCGTCAGCAGCACCACCAGCCCGAGCAGGATGTTGATGATGATCAGCACGTCCAGGAGCACGGCCGGCACCGGAACGACCAGCAGAAGGATGATGCCGACGACGCCGATCGGGACGGCGAGCTTGGCGAACGTGCTTTTCATCGGAGGCCTCCTGAAGCCGGGGCAAGGTCGTTCATGGTGTGCACGCCGGTCGAGGCGCCGGAGCCGCGCGCCTTCAGGGCGAGCACGAAGGCGAGCACCCGGGCGACCGCGTTGTAAAGCTCGATCGGGATCTCCTGGCCGAGGTCGCAGGCGCTGTGCAGGGCGCGGGCGAGCGGGATGTCCCGCACGATCGGCACCCCGTCGGTTTCCGCCTGCTCGCGGATGCGGGCGGCGATCACGCCGGCCCCCTTGGCGACCACGCGGGGCGCGGACTTGCCCGGCTCGTATCTGAGCGCGACGGCGAAGTGGGTGGGATTGACGAGCACGACGTCGGCGGTCGCGACCGAGGCGATCATCCGATTGCGGCTCATCGCCAGCTGGCGCGATCGACGCTGGGACTTGACCTGCGGGTCACCCTCGGAACTCTTGTTCTCGTCGGTGACCTCCTTCTTGGTCATCCGGGTGCGTTTGCGGTTGCGCTTCATGACGACGAAGACGTCGGCCGCGGCGAGCACGAGGCCGGCGATGACGGCCGACTGCACCAGCGAGACCGCCCCGCCCGTCGCCGCGTCGATCAGGGCTGTCACCGGCAGACCGCCGGCGGTCATCAGAACGGGGGTGAGCCCCTGGATCACCAGGGTGAGCACCACGCCGACGGCGATGGTCTTGAGCAGGGCTTTGACCCCCTGCCACACGGCCTGACCGCCGAACGTGCGCCCGAGGCCGGTGACCAGGTTGAACTGCTCATACTTGCCGGCCACCCTTTTGAAGTGCACCCCGCCCTGTGCGACGGCCCCGCCCAACACGACGACGAAGACGGTCGCCAGCATCGGCGTGAGGATGCCCGCCATCGAGCCGAGCGATTCCCCGAGCATCTGCACGGCGAGGTCCGGGTCCGGGCGGGCGATGAGCATCCGGATGTTCAGCATCTGACCGGTTCCCGCCTGCGCGGCCAGTCCGACGGTCACCGGGGTCATCACCGCCGCCGCACCGATCCCGAGCCATGCAGTCAGGTCCTGGGACTTGGAGAGTTGACCCTTGGACCGGACCTCGCGCATCCGTTTCTCGGTCGCCTGTTCGGTCTTCTCACCGGAGTCGGACATCTATTTCACCCCCAGCATCGTGCTCACGGCGTCGCCGGTGAGCGAGGAGACGATCCGCGGAAGCGCGACGAAACCGGCCGCGCCGAGGGTGAGGGTGATCAGGATCTTGAGCGGGAAGCCGAGGGCGAAGGCGTTCAGGGCCGGGGCGACCCGGGTGAGCAGGCCGAGGCCGGCGTCGGCGAGGAACAGGACGACGATGAGCGGGCCGGCGATCTGAACGGCCGCGAGGACCATCTGGCCCACGGCGGCGGTGACGGCCTGCATCGGCACGGCGAGGTCGAGCCCTCCCCCGAGCGGGAGCGCGTCGAAGGTGCGGCTGAGGCCGCCGATGATGAGCTGGTACCCGCCCGACGCGAACAGGAGTGCGAGGGCCGTCATCTGGTAGAGCCGGGTGAACATGGCGCCGTTGACCATGGCCTGCGGGTCGAAGCCCTGGGCCAGCTGGAAGCCCCCGAACATGTCGATCAGGTTGCCCGCGGACTGCAGCGCCGAGAAAATCACGAGCACGAGGAAACCCAGCACTCCGCCGACCAGGAGCTCCAGCAGGAGCGCGACGATGAAACCGGCGGTGTCAGGCGAGACGTACCCGGGGGTGACCCGCGGGGAGACGGCCAGGGCGAGGCCGAGCGCCAGCATTCCCTTCACGCGCAGCGGGAACGCGTTATAGGAGAACGGCGGCGCTACGACTATGAAGGCCACCATTCGCACGCCCGCGAGGGTGACCGCTTCGATCCAGGCGAAGTCGAGGGTGAGATCCACGTCAGCCGCCGCCGATGAGTGAGGGGATCTTCTCGAAGAGAGCGTTGGTGAAGGCGACGATCTCGGAGATCATCCAGTGCCCGGAGATGAGCAGGGCCAGGCAGACCGCGATCGCCTTGGGCACGAAGGACAGCGTCACCTCCTGGATCTGGGTGATCGACTGGAGAAGGGAAATGGCGAACCCGACGACGAGGGCGGTGATCAGGATCGGGGCGGACAGCTTGCCGGCGATGATGATGGCCTGCATCCCGATGTCCAGGACGGCGTTGGTGTCCACTCAGCCACCCCGGTAACTGGTGATCAGGGTCGTGATGATGAGCCCCCAGCCGTCGACGAGCACGAAGAGCAGGATCTTGAACGGCAGCGAGATCATCACCGGCGGCAGCATCATCATGCCCATCGACATCAGCGCCGCGGACACGACCAGGTCGATCACGAGGAACGGGATGAAGATGACGAAACCGATGATGAACGCGGCGCGCAGCTCGGAGATCATGAAGGCGGGGATCAGGGTGAGCAACGACACCGCGTCCCGGCTCACAGGGTTGGCCTGGTCGGCGGCCCGAGTCATCAGGGCCAGGTCTTCCTCGCGGGTGTGCGCGAGCATGAACGTGCGCAGCGGCCCGGACCCGAGCGTGACGGCGTCGTCGAAGGACATCGCGCCGTTCAGGTAGGGCTGCAAGGCGTGGTCGTTGATGTCGGTGAGGATGGGCGCCATGATGAACAGCGACAGGAAGAGCGCCAGTCCGGCGAGAACCTGGTTGGGCGGGATCGACGGCAGAGCGAGCGCGTTGCGGGTCATGGCGAGCACGACGAAGATCTTTGTGAAGCTCGTCATCATCAGCAGCAGGGCCGGCGCGACCGACAACAGCGTGATGCCGATCAGGGTGACGATCGCCGAGGAGGGGGCGCCGTCCGGGCCGTTGATCTGCACGTTGAGTCCGCCGCCGCTCGGCGGGGCGGGCGTGGCCGGAGCGGTCGGGGTGACGGGGTCGATCGGTGCGGCGTGGCCCGCGGTCGTGACCAGCATGACGATGGCCGCGACGATCACGAGAACGAGGGCCGCCATCACCAGGTACCGGGCGATGTCCCGGCGCCGGCCTGTGCTGGTCACGGTTACCCAGGTCACCGGTTCTGCCGCAGCGCGGCGGCGGTATGCTGCCAGGTCGCCGGGGACAGGATCGAGCCGGCCAGGCGGCCGGGTGCCGGCCGGTCGCGGCGGGGACGAAGGATGAAGGGCGGGGCCAGCTCGGCGTCGCCTCGCCCGGCATCGGCGAGTTCGCGGGCGAAGTCGGCCGGGGCATCCGTCTGCTCGCCCGTATGGAGCACGCTCACGGACTGTTCGGTCACGCCGAGCACGAACCTGCGCCCCTCGATGTCGACGACCACCACGGATGCCTTCTGGCCGAGGCCCTGGCGTCCGACCACGGTCACGAGGTTGGCGCTGCGGCCGCCGCGCGCGGATTTGGTCAGCCGTCGCTGCAGCACCCAGAGCAGCCCGAGCACAGCGGCCAGGGACAGGGCGACCCGAAGGGCAACGACGACGGTGTCCATTTAGGTGAGGCTCTCGGCCACGTCGAGGATCTGGGTGATGCGCACGGCGTAGTCCTGGTCGACGACGACGATCTCCCCATGGGCGATCAGGCGGCCGTTGAGGAGGATGTCGGCGGGTGCCCCGGCGGAACGGTCGAGCTCGATGACGGCGCCCGGCTCGAGGGCGAGCACGTCCCGCACCGACATCCGGGTGCGGCCGATCTCGACCGTGAGCGCCATTTCGACGCTGTTGATGCGGCCGAGCTTGCCGACGACGGACTGGGATGCACGGCCGTTCTGCCCGGCCGGCCCGTTGTCGCGCAGGCGCATCGCGAACCAGCCGGTGACGGCCCCGTCGCCGGTGAGCTCGTAGACGACCGTGTTGGCGTCGGAGACGAGCGCGGTCGCGTCTTCGACCCTCGTGTCGCCGAGCACGCCGACGCCGAGCACGGCTGCCGCGTTTTCGAGGGCGGGACGGAGCACATCCTGGCGGGAGACGAGCGAGGACTCCTGGCCGCCGGCCGCGTCGAGTGAGGCCGGATCGGCCAGGACCACCGCGAGGTCGGCCGATGTCGCCCCGACGAAGGAGGCGACGACCGCGGCACCGAGCCGGCCCGCGAGGGCGGCGCCGGAGCAGGGCTCGGCTCGCAGCCGGCTCGGGGTCGGCAGGACACCGAGGAGGGCGTCAACGGCCGCCATGTGCAGGGTGGTGGAGGTAGGGCTCATGTTCATTCCTCGGTATCGATGACGATGCAGGCCAGGCGGGAACCGTTGGAACCGAGGGCCGCGCGGGCCAGCGGCAGACCGTCGACGACGACGTCGAGGGGACGGTGAGTGGAGTGCGGCACGGCCAGAAGATCGCCGACCGCGAGGCCGAGGATGACGCTCGGCAGCACCCGGATCGGGGCCAGCTGCAGCGAAACGTCCACCGGCACCCAGGCCAGTTGGGCCTGCAGAAGCTGCTCCGGGTCCTCTGAGGCACCGGCGGGGTTCGACTCGACGAGCTGCGGCAGTAGTGCGTCGGCGGGGATGGCCAGCGTCGCAACGGCGCTGCCCTCCCCGATCCGCATCGAGAACGTGGCCACGATCATCAGGTCGGCGGTGGCGGCCGCCTGGGCGAACTGGGAGTTGTACTGGATGGTGCCCACGGAGATCTGGTGCACGAGCAGGGACCCGAGCGAGTAGCGCAGATCCTCGAGCGCATCGTCCACGAGCCGGCGCACGATGGCCTGCTCGATCTGGGTGAACGCCCGCTCCGGGAGGGGCGCATTGCTGGTGCCGCCGAGCATGTGGCTGACCCAGGACAGGGCCGCCGAGGTAGGGAATTGGATGACGACCTTGGCCATAATGCCCTCGACCGAGCACAGCACCATGGCGGTCGTCGATGGGAGCGATGCCGCGTAATCGTCGTAGGTGCGCATGATGACGCCGTCGCACTTGACCTGGGACATGACGCGAACCTTCGCGGTCAGCTGGGTGCCCCACTGGCGGGCGAACGTCTCGAAGGCAAGCTCGAGCACGCGGGAGTGCTCGCGTGCGAGGGTCGTCGGCCGACGGAAGTCGTACACCTCGACCGGGCGCGTCGCAGAAGCGGGCACGCCAATTTTCACCTGTTCCTGGACCGTCACGTCGGTGACTATCGACCGGCGACGGCAATCAGTTAGCAGTGACCGCCACGGATGTTTCGGCCCCGGTCGTTGTCGTTCCGTTTGCCGGAACCCCGGTTTCGGTGGCCGTGCCGTCCAGGACCGAGGGGATGAGTGCACGGATGTCGTCGGGCTGGTTCGAGAGCAGCACGACGTCCACCCGCCGATTCTGGGCCATCGCTGCCAGGTCCCCCCCGTCGGCGACAGGCCGTGCCGACCCGAAGCCGACCGCGGAGATCCGTTCCTGGGCGACGCCGCCCGACTCGACCAGACGTCTGAGCACCGCAGTTGCGCGGGCGGAGGACAGCTCCCAGTCGGTCGGGTAGTTGAGGGTGACGCCGTGCCGATCGGCGTGCCCCTCGATCTTCACCTCGCGGGTGTTCGAGGCCAGGACCGGTGCGATCGCGTCGAGCACCTGTTCGGCTTGCGGGCTGAAGTTGGCAAGGTTGGGGGCGAAGAACGCCTCCGAGCCGACCAGGCCGATCGTGAGTCCCCGTGAGTCGATCGTGAACTGCACCAGCTGGCCGAGGCCCTTGGCGTCGACGGCATCCTGCAGTGCCTTCTGCGCCGCCGTGAGATCCGCGACCTCCGCCACGGCGAGATCCAGCTTCGTGAACCCGGTCACCTCGCCCTGGTTCGCCTTGTCCTTGGTGACGACGACCCCCTTGGCGGTGTCCACCTTGCCCACGTCGACGACACCGAATCCGGTCGCGAGGGAGTTCTTCAGCTGGAGGAATTTCGCCTGGTCGACGGTGGACATCGCGAAAAGCACGATGAACATGCACATCAGCACGGTGACCATGTCCATGTAGGACGCCATCCAGCGCTCGTCGACGTGTTCGACGTGCTCTTCTTCGAGGCCGCGGCTGCGACCGCGACCGCTACCGCGGCCATGCCCGCTCATGCGGCCTTGGGCAGAGGTTTGTCAGCCTTGCCGGCTTTGTCGGGCTTCCCGGATTTCGCGGACCTGGCCGTCTTGGCGGGGGTCGCCGGGACCATGGCCCGCAACCGCTCTCCGAGCAGCCGTGGCTGGCTCCCGGCCTGCACGGCGAGGGCGCCCTCCAGCAGCAGGGTCATCCGTTCGACCTCGATGTCGCTCAATCGCTTGAGCCGGTTACCGATCGGCAGCCAGAGGAAGTTGGCCGAGAGCAGCCCCCACAGGGTCGCCACGAACGCGGCCGCGATCATCGGGCCCAGGGTCGAGGGAGTGTCGAGGTTCTCGAGCACGTGGGTGAGTGAGATGACGGTGCCGATGATGCCGACGGTCGGGGCGTATCCGCCGAGGCTGGTGAAGAACTTGGACGCATTGCGGCTGGCCTTGGTGGCGGTCGCGAGTTCGTCTTCGAGCAGGATGCGCAGTTCATCGCCGTCAGTGCCGTCGGCGATGTTCTGCAGGGCGCCGCGCAGAAAGGGGTCATTGACGTTGTCGGCCTCCTGCTCAAGGGCCAGAAGTCCGGCACTGCGGGCCTTTTCCGCCAGGCCGACGACCTGGTCGATGACCTGTTGCGGCGGGGTGGTCTTGCCGATGAAGGCGCCGGGGATGGCCTTGAACGCGGAAATCGCGTCCCTGATCGTGCCGCCGGCGATGCCGACCGCAATCGTCGCCCCGAAGACGAGCACCATCGGCGCGGGCAGGAGAATCGAGGAGAGATGGCCGCCCTCGATCGTGATCATGGCGAACAGGGAGCCGAAGGCGAGGGCGATCCCGACCAGGGTTGCCGGATCCATCAGATTCTCCGGGGCCGGGAGGGAACGGTGCTGCCCGGTTCGATGACGTGCGCGATGGCATGCGGCCCGCCGACGATTTCCAGGGTCCTGGCCCCACTGCTGTACTGGGAGTCCTCGGTGAGGTACGCGAGAGAGATCACGTGCGCCCGGAAGCGGGCGATCTTCTCGATCACGTCCTCGAGGCTCTCCGTGACGATGAACTTGGCGCCGTCGACCATCACGAGCGTGGTGTCGGGGCTGGCATGGATGCGTTCGATCAGGTCGGGATTGATCGCGAACTGACTGTCATTCAGCCGAGTCACTACGATCATGGGAACCGTCCCTGCCAGTTGACGACCCGTGTGACCGTCACGCTGCACTGTCGGCCGCCCCGACCGCAGGGTTAGCTGTTTCGGCCGGGACGACGTTCACGGGGCCCCAGGACCCCGTCCCGGCCGCCGCGGGCTCCGACGTCGGGCAGCTGGCGAGCGAATTCGACGGAGATTTTGCCGGAATCGGGCCCGCACACCCCGAAAAGGGTACTTTTCAGGCAGAATCTCCGTCGAATTGGTTAGACGCCTAGCGCTTCAGGTTCGTCAGTTCCTGGAGTACCTCGTCGGACGTGGTGATGATGCGCGCGTTGGCTTGGAAGCCGCGCTGCGCGACGATGAGGTTGGTGAACTCCTGGGAGAGGTCCACGTTGGACATCTCGAGCGCTCCCCCGGTCAGCGAGCCGAGTCCGCCGGTGCCGGGGGCGCCCAGGGCCGCATTGCCGGAGTTGAAGGTGGACCGGTACTCCGAGGAGCCGGCCTTCTCGAGCCCGCCGGGGTTGGAGAAGGTCGCGAGGGCGATCCGGCCGATGGCTTCCTGGCCGCCGTTGCTGAACAAACCGACCAGGGTGCCGTCCTTGCCCAGGGTGAAGGACTTCAGCGTGCCGGCGGCTTTGCCGTTCTGGTCGTTGACGGCAACGGTGGAGAGGCCGGCGAATCCCTCGACGGCGGACAGGTCCACCGTGATGGCGCCGCTGCCGAACGTGATGTTGGTGGTCGCGGAGGTCTGCTTGCCATCGGCGAAGGTCAGAGCGGCGGATGTCGATGCGGTCGCGCCATCGAGTCCCGTGACCGTCCAGGCGCCCGGGCCGGTGGACGTGAATGTCAGGTCGAGGGAGCGGGCCGTGCCGGATCCGTCATAGACCTTCACGTCTCGGCTGAACACGGTGCCGGCAGCGGCGTCGGACGGGAGGTTGCCGCCGACGGATGCAGTCGTGGTTGCCGTGGCTGCCGAGACGGTCTGCAGCGGCAACGTGATGTTCCCCGTCGTTCCACCCTGGTTGATGACGCCGCCGACGGCGTTCCAACCCTGCACGATGGCGCCTGCCGGGGTGACGAGCCGCCCCTGGGCGTCGAAGTCGAAGGCTCCGGCGCGGCTGTACAGGGTTTCGCCGCCAAGCTGGGTGACGAAGAATCCGTCGCCGGAGATCATGATGTCGGTGGCCTTGCCGGTGGCCTGGGACGAGCCCTGCGCGAAGTTGGTGGAGATGCCGGCGACCTTGACTCCGAGTCCGACCTGCGCCGGGTTGGTGCCGCCGACCTCGGCCTGCGGGCCGCCGGCGCCCTGGCTGAGCTGCGACAGGGTGTCCTGGAACTGGGTCGCGGATGCCTTGAACGCCGTTGTGTTGACGTTGGCGATGTTGTTGCCGGTGACGTCGAGCATGGTCTGGTGCGATCGGAGGCCGGAGATACCGGAGTACAGGGAACGAAGCATGGGTGCTGCCTTTCAGGAGGAAAACGTCAGGAGAAGAGCGGGAGTCGGACGAAAACGGTGGAGTCGGTGAGGTGGGAACGAGCCGGTCAGATGGCGGGCGCCGCGACGGGTCCGGCGGTGACGCCGGAGATCGCGTCGAGGGCGACGCTCGTGCCGTTGATCGTGACCTGGGGCACGGTGCCGGTGTAGGACACGGCCGACGCGGTGCCGGTGGCGCTGGTGCCGTCGGCCTTCGTGTAGGTGACGTCCTGGCCGACGAGGGCAGCCGCCGCGACCCGCATCTGCAGGGAGAAGTTCTCGTCCGCGGTGGTGGACAGGGCAGAGAGCTTCTCCATCATGGCGAGCTGCGTGGTCTGGGAGATCATCTGGTTGGTGTCCATCGGCGAGCTGGGGTCCTGGTTGCGCAGTTGCGTCACGAGGAGCGCCATGAACGCCTCGGAGTCCAGGGCCTGCTTCGGCGTGCGGGTGGGGGTCGTGGTGTACATGCCGGTGGTGGCGGTGGTGGCGGCGACTGCGTCGATGGTCACGGGATCTCGTTTCTTCTTCTCTAGGCCAGTACGTCGATGGTGTGGGAGTTGCTGAACCGAACCGCGTGGAACACGGCCGGTTCGGCCGGTTCGCGGGCCTGAGCCGGACGGACGGGCGTCGCAGCGAACTGGCGGGCGGCCCCGTCGCCGGATGCCTGGTCGCGGTTCGAGAGGTCGAGCTGGACATTCAGCCCGCCGCTCGCGAGGTCTCGGCGCAGGTCAGGCAGAATGGCGCGCAGCGCGTCGCGGGCGAGGTCGGTGGGAACGAAGAGTTCGACCCGGATGCCGTCGGCGCCCAGGTGGGCCCGCACGGTCACCGGGCCGAGGTTGTCGGGGCTGACCTGGATCGTCATCACGTGGTCGCCGGCCGCGGCGCCGGCGAGGGTGAACAGGGTGCGGGCGACCTGGGTCGTCAGTGGCACGACCGGCACGGATGCCGCGGGCACGTTGGACGGGACGGCCGACGCTGCCGCGGGCGTGCTCGGTGTCGTGGCGCTGCCCACGACGACGGGGAGTAGGGTCGCGGCGGAGTTCAGGTCCGGATCGAGGTTGCGGCGTGGCTCCGCCGCTGCGGGGGCGTCCGTCGCCGCGACCGCAGCGGCGACCGCAGCGAACGCGGACGCGTCGACCGCAGCAGATGTAGGCCCGGACGCGGGGGTGTTGGCTGTCGGGCCGGACGGTGCGGCGACCGAGGCAAGATCAGCCGCCGCGGGGGTGGAGGCGGGTGCGGGAGGAGCCGGTGCGGGAGGAGCCGGTGCGGGAGGAGCCGGTGCGGGAGGAGCGGGTGCGGGAGGAGCCGGTGCGGGAGGAGCGGCCGCGGCCGCCGGTGCGGCCGGGACCGGAAAGCCCGGTGCTGAGCCGCTGCCGTGAGCCGGGCCGGCGGCCGGCGTGGACTCCGCGGTCGGCGAATCGGCATCGGACGCCGCCGGAGGGAGTGGCGACGGCTCGGTCGGAGCGGTGCCGGTCGTTCCCCCCTCGGTCTCCCCCGCCGGCTGGACGGCCGACTGGACGGCCGTCGAAGGCGCGAGCGGCACAGGCACCGGCACAGGCACCGGCACAGGCACCGGCGCGGGCAGAGGTGTGGGCACCGGTACGGCCATGCCGATGGGTATGGCCGGCTGAGCAGCAGTCGGATCCGAGTCCGCTGACGTGGAGTCCGCGGCATCCGTTGCCTGATGGGGCGTGGAGGGCAATTGATCCCCGGACGTTGCCAGCGCGCTGGCCGGTGCGGACGCAGCGGCCAGGGTGCCCTCAAAAACGGATGCGAAGGCGCCCGCACCCTGCCCCACGCGCACATCCGGGACGCCACGAGGCGTGGTGGCCGGTGTGAGTGCTGACAGAAGACGCCCGACGGCGCCACTCATCAGGACCTGCCGTTCATCAGGGAGGCCAGGGCCGCGCCGACGAGGTCGGTGGTGCCGGCAGCCGAGGCTGGGGCCGCCGGCGCATCCGGGATGACCCGCCGGATGGTGTCGATGTCCGAGTCGTCCATGTAGGCCTCGACGAGGCAGACGGTGCGCCCCTCGTAAGGCGCGTGAATGACCTTGTGGTTTCCGGCGTAGATCAGGATGTGCTCACCGCCGCCGGTGACGATGAGGTCGCCCGGCTTGGCCTGGGCGAGGGAACCGACCTCGGTGCCGATCTTCATCTGCCCGGACACGAGGCGCGGGACGGTTATGCCCATGTCGGCATATACCGTCTGCACGAGTCCGGAGCAGTCCATCCCGCTCCCGTCCTCCCCACCGAAGACGTAGGGCACCCCGAGGTACTTCTCTGCGGCGGCGACGATGTCGGTGCCGGTGGCGCTTCCCGTTGCCGGTGTCGCTCTGGCGGAGCCCGTCGCGGACGTGCCGGTCGCGGAGGCGAGCGCGCTGGCGAACGTCGACGCGCCGGCCGAAGCGGCGGTCGCCGCCGCAGCCTTGGTGCCTTGCACGGTGTTGAACTGTTCGAGGGCGGCCTGGATCTGGCCGATCCGGCTGAGGGCGTCGACCATGCTCATGAGCGGCCCCCACGCCGGGCCCGGTGCCAGCCGCTGGACGCGATCTCGTCGAGGACCGTTTGCTCGGCGTGGAGTTCCTCGGCCCGGGCGATGACCGCATGCCGGTCGGAGAGCTTCTCGAGGCCGACGGATTCGGCGCGCCTGGCGTCGAAGACGTGCTGCGCCTCGCCGACCGCGAACTGGTAGTTGCGGCCGTGGGTCTCCATCTCAGCCAGCATGCTGCGGGCCGAGGCCCGTGCAGCGGCGATCGCGGACAGCGTTTCGGCCCCGCTGGCCAGGCTGGGGAGGCCGGCCAGGGCGGTCCGGGCCTGGTCCCGCCGGGCCAGGTTCGCCTGGGACAGGGCATTGGCCGCGGCGAGGTCGGCGGCGGCCTGGTCCTGTTGCAGGTGCCGCAGGCGCAACAATCCGGCCAGAGCGAAGGCGCGTGCCATCAGTGGACCCCCAGGATTCGGTTGATTGTGTCGAGCTGGGCCCAGGCTTCGGATGCCGGGGTCTGGTCGTCCATCCGCTGCTGCAGGAAGGCGTTGATCGCGCCCTCGTTGGCGACGGCAGCGTCGACGAGCGGATTCGTGCCCTGCCGGTAGGCACCCACGTCCAGCAGGTCCTGCGCGTTGCGCCGGGCGGCGAGCACCGTGCGCAGCGTGCCCGCGATCTGGTTCTGGTGCGGGTCGTTGACCCGGGAGGCGACCCGGGAGATCGAGGCGAGGGCGTCGATGGAGGGGAAGTGGCCGAGAACGGCGAGTTTGCGGTCGAGCACGACGTGGCCGTCCAGAATGGACCGTGCGGCATCCGCGATCGGTTCGTTGTGGTCGTCCCCGTCGACGAGGACGGTGTAGACGCCCGTGATTGAACCGGCTTCGTCGGTGCCGGCCCGTTCGAGCAGCCGCGCCAGCAGGGAGAAGGTCGACGGCGGGTACCCGCGGGTGGCCGGCGGTTCGCCGACGGAGAGGCCGATTTCGCGCTGGGCCATGGCCACGCGGGTGAGCGAGTCCATCATCAGCATCACGTCGGCACCCGTGTCGCGGAAGGATTCCGCGATGCGGGTGGCGACGAAGGCGGCGCGCAGCCGCATCATGGCCGGCTCGTCCGACGTGGAGACCACCACGATGGACCGTGCGAGGCCCTCCGGACCGAGGTCGTCCTCGAGGAACTCGCGCACTTCCCGGCCGCGCTCCCCCACCAGGGCGATCACGGAGACTTCGGCGTCGGTGCCACGGGCGATCATGGAGAGGAGCGAGGACTTGCCCACTCCCGACCCGGCGAACAGGCCCATCCGCTGGCCTTTGCCGACGGTCGTCAGCGTGTCGAGCACGCGCACACCGAGCTGCAGCGGGGTCGTGATGCGCGAGCGCTGCATCGCGGAGGGGCTGTCGTGGTCGATCGAGACGAAGGAATCAACGGCGAGCGGACCCTTGCCGTCGATCGGGCGGCCGAGCCCGTCGATGACGCGGCCGAAGAGCCCGGTGCCGGTGGGCACGAGGTGCGGCGTTCCGTCGGAACGGACCGGGGCCCCGATGCGGATCCCGGTCATCCGGCCCAGGGGCATGCACCGGATGCCGTCCCGAGTCGTGGCCACCACTTCGGCGTCCACCTCGCGGAGTTCGCCGATCGTGACGAGGTCGCCGATCGCCGAGTTCAAGCCGCGAACTTCGAGCCCGAGGCCGACGATCGAGGAGACGACGCCGACCCGTTGAGGGCGAGCCAGACGGATGGCGGTGGCCAGGCTCATGCTGTCTCACCCTGCAGCGCGGCCTTCGCCCGCTCGAGGGCGGTGCTGATGCGGGCGTCGAGGAAACCGTCCGCGAATTCGGTGATCGCGTCGCCGCGAACCAGGCTCGGGTCCGCCGTGAAACGGACGCCGGCCCGCTCCCGGGTGGCCCGGTCGATCACGTCGAGGTCCTCGGGGTTCATCCGCACCGTGTGGGGGGTGTCGTCGGCCGCGTGGTCGAGGGCCCGGCCGAGAGCGAACCGGGAGGAATTGCCGGCGTCGCTGAGCTCGTGCCCGAGAATCGCCTCGGCCAGTTCGAGTGCTGTCGCGACCAGGGTGGCTTCGGCCTCCCGCAACACGGGTACCGTGCGCTCGTCGAGCGCCGCGGCGGCGGCTCCGAGCAGGACGATGGCGCGGTCGATCTCGGCCTGCCCTCTCAACACGACGGCGGCGTGTTCGGCGTCGAGCCGGGCCATCCGGGCGTCGACCGCCTGGGCGGCGGCGCGCAGTCCCTCGGCGTAGCCGGCGGCGTGGCCGCGGGCGCGGGACTGTTCGTCGACCCGGTCACGGTTCACGTCGCGCAGATTCGGGAACGACACCGTCGAGAATCGCGCCTCAGACGACCGCGCCTCAGACGACATAGTCGTCCTCGTCCGCCCGTTTGACGGTGATGGTCCCCTGGGCCTCGAGGTCGCGGATCGCGCGCACGATCGTGGCGCGGGCCTCCTCGACCTGGGACACCCGCACGGGCGCCATGGCCTTGACCTCGTCGTCGAGGATCTCCCGGTTGCGCTCGGAGAGGTTGGTGCGGATGATCTCGACCACCCCGTCGGTAGAGCCCTTCATCGCAATGGCGAGGATCGCGGCATCGATCCCGCGCAGGACCTGCTGCACGTCGCGGTTCTCCAGTTTGATGATGTCGCCGAAGGTGAGCATCCGTGAGCGCACCTCTTCGGCGAGCACCGGGTCGCTGGCGTCGAGCGCCTCGAGCAGCGCCCGCTCGGTCGCCACGTCAGAACGGTTGATGATCTCGACGAGAGGCTCAATACCACCGACGACCTGCACCGCGTCGCGGGTCGTCGAGACGGTCCCGACCCGGGCCTTGAGGGTTTCCGTGACGACTCGGATCCCTTCGGGCGTAGCCGTGCCCATTCCGGCGATGCACTGCGCGACCTGGGTGCGGATCGGGCTGTCCAGCCCGCCGAGCACCGCAGAGGCGTGCTCGGGTCGCAGGTGCGCGAGCACCAGTGCGATCGTCTGCGGCAGTTCCCCGTCGAGCAGGGTGAGTACCTGGATCGGTTCGGCCGTGTCGAGAAATTCGAACGCCTTGCCGGCCATCGAGGACGCCACCTTGCTCATGACGCCGGCGGCCTTATCGGCGCCGAAGGAGGCCTCGAGCAGGCCGACCGCGTAGGCGTGACCGCCGCGTGAGTTGCGCGTGCCCTTCTGGGTCAGGTCGTGGAATTCCAGGACGGCCGTTTCGGTGACGTCGGGGTCGACCCGGCGCATCTGCACGATCTCGGCGGTGATATCCGCGGCTTCACTCTCGGTGAATTGCTTCATCACCTCCGTCGCGTGCTGGCGCTCCATGCTAATCAGCAGCACGGCGACCTTCTGGGTTCCGGTCAGCACCGTGGACGCGTCGATCATACGGGCTGCCGATCATCCATCAGGCTGCGCAGGTATTCGGCCGTCTTTCCCGGGTCGCGCTGGGCAAGGGCGTCGATCTCCACGCGCATGCGATCGGCGTCGGGAAGGCCGGCGAACGCGACCGTGGGAGTCGGGTCGATGTAGAGCGGAGTGGCTGCCGCCGGCATCGGAAACGGGACCACCGGGGCGGTCAGGACAGGCCGTGCCTCGATCATCTCGTCAAGCTCGATGGCTTCCCGGCTCTGGCGGCGTGAGCGGCGCGCATACAGCAAGAGGCCGAGCATGAACGTGAGCACGGTGCCCACGGTGATGATGGCGACCCGCAGGATGCCAGCAAACCGGTCGGCCGCGGCAGAGGCGTCCGCGGCGGCGAGGGCTGTCGCTGCGTCGGCGGCCCCGGCACCGTTGAAGCTGACAACCTGCACCGTGACCGCGTCCCCGCGTTTCGTGTCGATGCCGGCGGCGGAGGAGACCAGGGAGGTGACGTCGGAAATGTTGAGCTTGGCGGCGGCATCCTTATTGAGGGCCACGGACACGGTCTGCCGGTTCATGGACCCGGCCGGGATCGTCCGGGTCTCGGTGACCTTGTTCACGGCATTGTTCTTGGTGGTGTCGGAGGAGGTGAACGTGCCGTCCTTGCCGGCGCCGGCGGGCACCGCGATGTTGTCGGGGCCGAGGACGCCCGCGGCCGAACCGGCGGCGCCGCCCGTTCCGCTGTACGTCTCGGTTTTTACGGCTTCGTTGAGCGAGGGGGCGTTCGTGGGCGTGGTGAACGATTCCTCGACCCGCTGGGCGGACTGGGCGCTCATGTCGGCGGCGACAACGACGGTGGCGTTGCCGGGGCCGACGACACGGTCGAGCATCGCCTGTACGGCACCGCGGACGCGCTGTTCGTAATCGCTCGCCTGCTGGTCGGCGCCGCCGGTGGTGCCGGTGCCGACCGCGGAGAGCACGATGCCCTTCGCGTCGATCACGGCGACATCGGCGGGCTTCATTCCCTCAATCGATGCGCTGGTGAGATGGACGATGGCCTGAACCTGGTCGGAGCTGAGGTTCACGCCATTCTCGGTTGCCACGAAGACGGATGCCGTCGGGTCGCTTTTCTCCGAGACGAAGACGCTGTCCTTGGGGATGGCCAGCCGCACGGACGCGGTCTTGACGCCCTTCATGGCGCCGATCGTGTTGGCCAGTTCTCCTTCGATCGCCCTCTTGTACGTGACCGACTGCTGAAACTCGGAGGACGTGACGCCCATCTTGTCGAGGAGGGCGTAGCCGCCCGTGCTCGAGGTGGGCAGACCTGCCGCGGCGGCCTTGAGGCGTTCGTCGTAGACGCTCGCCTCCGGAACAAGGATCGTGGCCCCGCCGTCGCTCAGTTGGTAGTCGATGCTGTCGGTGCGCAATTGGTCGACGATCGAACTCGCGTCGGCGCCGCTCAGCCCCGAGAAAAGGGGTGTGTAGGCCGGCTTCGACGCCCACATCGTGAGCGCCGAGATGCCGAGCACGAGAACCGCGAGGCCGATGATGGCAACCGTGCGCTGGGCCACGCTGAAACTCTGGATGCCGCGGCCCAGGCCCTGAAGGGCGTTGCTGATCGGACGGGGCATCAGGCCTGCATCCTCATGATCTCGTTGAACGCGTCAATACCCTTGTTGCGCACGGCGGCCACAAGCTCGAGCGTGACCTGGGCGCGGGTGGCCGCGATGGTGGCGGAGTGGATGTCGTTCAGGTTGCCGGTGACCGCCTGCACCGCGAGGGTGTTAGAGGTGGACTGCAGGGCCTGGAGGTTGTCGACCGCCCCGGCGAGTGCGGTGCCGAAGCCGGAGCCGTCCGTCGCCTGCGTGTTCCCTGTGTTCTGAATGCCGGACAGGTAGCCGGTGCCGGCCACGGCCTGCACGGAGGGGATCGATCCGATGGTCATCAGCCGCGTCCGATCTGCAGTGCTGCTTCGTAGGTGGTCTTGGCGCGGTCGACGACGGCCGCGTTGGCCTGGTAGCCGCGCTGGGCCATGATCAGCTCGCCCATCTGCTCGCCGAGGTCGATGTCGGGGTGGCGCACGTAACCGGTCGCATCCGCGAGCGGGTTGCTGGGCTCGTAGGTGAGGATGCCGGTCTCGGAACCGAGAGCCGTGCTGGAGACGTAGGCGCCGGTCGTGCCCTGCCCCTCCTGGGCGACGATGTAGCGGGCCTGGAAGGCCTTGCCGCTGGTGGGGGTGACGGTGTTGATGTTGGCGATGTTGTCGGCGACCGCGTCGAGCCATTTGCGGTGCAGGGTGAGGCCGGTGCCGGCGATGCCGATAGCGTCGATGCTCATTACTGGCCGCCCCTCAGTTGGTGCGCATCGCGGAGCGGATGGCCGTGAACGGTCCGTTGACGGCCTGAGCCGCGAACTGGTAGCGCAGCACGGTCTCGGTGTTGGAGAGGGTCTCGGTGTCGAGGTTCACGTTGTTGCCGTCGAGCCGGGTGGGCTCGAGGGAGCTGGCCGTGGTGGCGGCGGTGTGGCCGTCGCCGGCCGCGACCGACTTCGCCAGGGCGCTCTCGAAGGCGACGCGCTTGGCGTGGTAGCCCGGGGTGTTGACGTTGGCGATGTTATTCGCGATGGTGCGCTGGCGGAGGGCCAGCCCGTCCAGTGCGCTGGTCAGCGCGGTGGCGGTCACGGATTCAAGCACGGTTACCCAATTCGTCGTCAGTGAAGACATGACGGCCGATCCGTGGCCTGTGGGTGAGCTATCCCTGCTCGTCCCTAGCTATCGGCCGCCGGTGAGACCTCGTAAGCAGGAATCTGAACTCGACTCGTAAGGGGGGGGGTCTCGCCGTCGCCTTCGCCAACGCGCGCGCTCGAATCGGCGTGACTATTTCGCTTTGGCCGTGGCCCGGTGTTGCTGGGCGGGGACCCAGACTCGTGCTGAGTCGTAGCAGACCGGTGCCATGACCTCGGGTTTGCCACGGACCATGCGGATGAGCCACCCGGAGGTCTCGATGCTGTGGTGGTGCAGCCAGCACAAGAGAACTCCGTTGTCGATATTCGTCGGGCCGTGCTGTAGCCACGGGATCACATGGTGTACCTCGGCCCAGGCCGCGCTGACCGGGCAGCCCGGGATGATGCAGCCGCCGTCACGGGCGGCGATCGCCCGGCGTTGGGCCCGGTTGAAGAATCGTTGCCTGACGCCCAGGTGGAGGACCTCGCCATGCTCACCGAACGCGATCTTGCGGTACCCGCCCGCGCAGATCAGCCGGTTCACGGTGCGCATCGAGATCGGGGCCTCGACCCCGTCGATCCAACCGACGCCGTGCCCGTCGGCGAGGTCGACGGCGTTCACGTGCACCATCACGGTCGGGGCCGCGCCGCCCATGGACGGGGTGCCCGGGTCGCGGGACGCTGCCTCGAAGATGCCGCGGAGGATGTCTGCGCGCTTCTCGCCGCCGTTGCGGTCGTCGCCGAGAGCGGCGGCCTCTGCCCCGGGGATGAACGCCCCCGAGTCCATCCGTGCCTGCTCCTCCTCCGTGGGGAACGCCGGAGCGGCGTGCGCGGACAGGTACGTGTCGAAAATACCGTTCATGATGCCGCGCAGCTCCGCTGTGACCGCGCCCCGCAAGGGGTAAAGGCCGTCCCGGAGGACGCCGAAACCGACGGTGCTGCGCGGTTCGGCGACGTCTTCGTTCGGGGCTGTGCCGTCGGGGTCCAGCCGCGCCTGCCACTGCACGGCCATGCCCCGGATCAGGTCTGCGGAGAACGCGAACCCCTCCCCGGGCAACCCCTGGGTCTCTTCGGTGATCGCGCCGGTCGCCGCTGCAACCAGAGCCCGTTCGGCGGTGAGGACGTCGTCGGGCGCGACGCTCGGGCTGACCTTGTCGAGGGTCGTGACGATGGCCTCCGCCGCGTCGACGCCGAGGTCGCCGCTGGTCAGCCCCGCGGCGACGGTCGGGTAGTAGGGCGGGAGCATGCTCGTGCCGGCCCGGCGCTGGCTGACGTTGCCGCCGAGCCGCACCCGCCGGTTCGCTTCCCGCGCCGACACCCGGGTCAAGCGGGTGATCAGGTCGACGTCGTTGCGCGCGCCCTGCTTCCAGGCGAGGGAGTCGTGGCCGAGGATGCTGCGGGAACGGTCCGCGACATCCGTCGCCGTGGACACCCGGGCCGCATCAACCCGGCGGCCGAGCTGCTCGACCGCGCCGAGCACAGTCAGGGCGTCGGCGTCGCTCAGCAACGGGAACATGATGTCGTCGAGGACGGCGACAATGGCCCGAGCGGCCAACTCGATTCGCTGCGCGGGCGAATCTGCCACCTCGGCCGAGGCAGCTGGTGACTGCGGTGCGGATGCTCCTGCCATGCCCCGAGTGTAGACCAAATCGAACGCCATGTCGAGACTTACTCACATATTTCTGAGCTTATTTAGGAGATAGATACGAATTAGGCCGATGTTACTGATGGGACTGATTCCACCGGAGTCACCACCCCCATAGCCATGACGTGACATCCGTCGTCCACCATGCTCGCGCATGGCACTGACATTCCCCCATCGGCGCCGAATCCGCCCCCGGACCTCGCCGAGCCGAGAGTTTCGCTCCTCTTTTCGACGTTTTGAGGAGCTTTACTCACGGCTCGGCGAGGGTCGCGAGGGTGGCTAGTCAGGGTGCGGGGCGACGGATGCCTAGCCGGCGACGTCGAGGTAGACGGACTGGTCGGTACGCTGGGCCGAGAGGATCGTGCGGACGGCGGCGAGGTGCATGCCGGCCGAACGGCGGGCATCCTCGATCTCGCGGATGAGTTCGAGCTGGCCGGCGATGAGACGCCTCGCGCGTTTCTCGAGGTCGGCCGGCAGCTGGCCGAGGTGTTCGGGGGCGCGCCACTGCACCCCGGTGGAGAGGCGCTCCCCCTCCACGGCGAGCACGGCGTCACGTGCCCCGGAGCCCAGGCTCGTTTCGAGCTGGTCGAGCACGTGCAGCCATTCCTCGCGGGCTCCCGCCGGCCTAGGCAATGCCGTACTCCCCGCCGAATTGTGCCGACGTGGTCTGCGCGGGAAGCTGGTCGGCGGCTTCATGCCAGGTCTGGCGCAGCGGATCGAGCAGGGCGATGCTCTCCCTTGTACGGTCGACATCCCGATGGATGTTGGCGCTCATCAGCGCGTTCGACACGTAGGTGTAGATCGCGAAGAGTCCTTCGCCGCCCTCCCACGCGTCCACCTTGAGCGACGACATCAGCTCGGAGACGATCGCCTGGGCGTGCTGCAGGTTGTCGGATGCGATCTGCCAGTTCTCGACCACCTGCGCGGCCTCAGCGCGGTTCAGGTCGAGCAGCAGGCGGTCGTACAGCATCGTCAGCAGGCGCACCGGGGTGGCCGAGAGGATCGCGTCGCGGTTGAATTGTGCGCGTCGGGCTGCCGCCCCGCCCATCATGCTCATAACAGCCATCATCATCCTGTGGTCGAGGTCGTGGTCGGGAGTTGCGCGGTCAGCCAGGTCGATTGCGCCTTCAGCTTGCTGAGCTGGGTCTCCAGCGCGGTGTAGGTGCTCTGCAGGGTCGCCCGGCGGGTGGCCAGGCTGATGTCCCAGGCATCGATCCGGTTGCCGAGGTCTTTGACCGTGGACTGCTGGCCGGTGATCTGGGACGTGATCTGCCCGGTGTACTTGTCGGATGCCGCGGTGGCCACGGCGGCGACCCGGGCGGCGATCTCCTGCACGGCAGCTTTGACGGTGGTCGGGTCCTTGGCCAGTACGGTGGCGAACTTGGCCGCGTCGAACTCCATCGTGCCGGACTTCGTAATGCTGATGCCGTACTCGGACGGGGAGTGCCCGTTGACCGGAGCCGACGCGGCCGTGAGGATCTTCTGGTTGACGTCCCGCACACTGCTCTTACCGGTGAAGACGCCGGGCGACATCACGGCGGCACCCGCGGCGTTGGTGCTGTTGACGACCACGGACTTCGTCGAGATCAGCGCGAAGATGCCGTTGACGGAACTGACCAGGCCCGAAGCCAGGGAGCCGATTTGGGCGTCGTCGCGGGCGACCTTGATCGTCACCGGGTCGACCGAGATGGCGGATACGGTCACCGCAACGCCGGGGAGCAGGTTGGAGAACGTGTTGGTCGCTGAGGTGATGGTCTGCGCGGCGCCGGTGCCGGCCCAGAGGGTGACGCTCGCATCCTTGGCTGTGCGAATGACCGCGGAACCGGGGGCGGCGAGAAGATCGTTGGCCGGGGCCACATCGGCTTTGGCTCCCTGGTGCACCTCGAAGGATTTTGCGGCACCGGTGGCCGTCCCGGTGAACTGCAGGCGGTACTGCGGGGCCCCGAGAGCATCAACACCGGATGCGACCCTGGTCGCTGTCACCCCGGTGTTGGCAGCGTTGATGGCGGTGACGACGTCGTCAAGCGAGGTCGACGCTGCGGTGATTTCGGTGCTCACCCCGCCCGACACGATTGTGAGCACGGGCGGCGTGGCAGGCCAGACGGTCAGGGCGGCGGAGACTTCGACCTGGCTGGAGGCGAGGGCGCCGACGACGACGTCGAGTTGGCCGGCGCTGGCTCCGGCCGAGACGGATGTCGTGATGGTCGGCGAGCTACTGGTCGAGGAGTAGAGGTCGAGGGCGGCGGGCTTCGCGGCGTTCGCGGCGAGGGTCCCGAGGGCCGCTACCTGGCTGTTGAGTCCCTGGAGCGCTGAGATGAAGGTCTGGGAGGTGGCGACCTTTGCCTTCAGCAGCGCCTGCGGTGCGGCTTCGACCTTCATCAGGGAGTTGATGAGAGAGGTAGTGTCGAGCCCACTGACGAGGCCGTCAATTGCGTTCGTCATCGCATCTCCGTTCCGGCTGTGATCGTGACGATTATTGAGCGAGTGAAACAGTGAATGGCTGGTGGCGGCCGAGGGATGAGGTCCAGTTCATCTCTCGGTCACCACCAGCCATAGTTCACCGTGCGGTTTCCCGAAAGGTTCTGCTACTCCGGGTTAGCGGAGAAGCGAGAGCACGCCCTGGTTGGACTGGTTCGCCTGCGCGAGCATGGCGGTACCGGCCTGGGTCAGGATGCTGGAACGGGTGTACTTGACCATTTCGGCGGCCATGTCGGTGTCGCGGATTCGCGAACCGGCAGCGGTCAGGTTCTCCGTCGAGACGGCGAGCGTCTTGACGACGGACTCGAACCGGTTCTGGACGGCGCCGAGGTTGGCGCGAGCGGTGGATACGTAGTTGAGCTGTGTGTCAATGGTCGCGATTGCGGCCTTGGCACCCGCGGCGGTCGAGAAGTCAAGTCCTGCTGCAGCCGGTGCGTTCGTCGCGCCGCCGTTGGCCAGACCTACAGCCGCCGAATCTGCTACAGCGGTGGACACTGTTCCACCATTCAGAGCGGTGACCACAAGTCCAGTTCCCGCGCCGTTTGTGTCTTTCGTGACGCTGACGCTGAAGTTGGCCGAGAACGCCGCATCCCGACCGAGGGCTGATGCGTAATCGTCGACACTCGCGAAGGATGTCTGAGCGGCACCTGTTGCGTCCGTCAGCGCCAGCGTGGTGACGGACGTCACAACTCCACCCGCAGTAGTGCTCTTGAACTTGGCTGCAGAACCGTCCAGAGCGCTGAAGCTCGAGATCGCGAAAGCCGAGCCCGACGATCCGGACGAAGTCGTGAGCGCGGACGCAACCTTTGAGACGTCGACCTTGGACAGGTCAACGACGATCTGGCTGCTGTTGCCTGCATTCGCTCCGATCTGAAAGCTCAAGGAGCCCTTTTTGCCATCCAGGAGCTGAGTACCGTTGAAGTTGGTCGAACCCGCGATCCTCGTCAGTTCCGAAGTAAGCGCAGTCACCTCGGTCTTGATCGCGGTGCGTGAGTCGGTGTTGTTCGAGTCGTTACCGGCCTGAACGGCGAGGTCACGAACGCGCTGCAGAATGGACTGCACCTCGCTCAAGGAACCTTCAGCGGTCTGGACAACCGAGATGCCGTCCTGGGCGTTGCGGCTGGCGACCGTGAGGCCACCGACCTGCGACTTGAGGCCCTCCGAGATGGTGAGGCCTGCCGCGTCATCCGAAGCACGGTTGATGCGGAGGCCGCTGGACAGCTTCTCCAGCGACTTGGACATGTCGTTCTGTGTTGCGGCGAGGTTGCGGTACGTGTTGTTTGCCGCGAGGTTGGTGTTGACCTGCATACCCATGATGAAATCCTCCGTGATTGGGTGGTGTTAGCCAGGCCATCCATGGCCTGACACCTTGAGCTATCGGCCCCGCTAAGTAGCGCGTTAGCCGTTGACCGAAAAAACTTCGCGCGGCGCTAAATCCGGAGAATCGCCGGTATCCGCCGCATAGGCCGTGCCCGACGCCGTCGCCAGGCCGAGCATCGCCTGGTCCGCGAGGCGGGCCAGGTAAGCGCTGCGACGGGCCGGCGCGATGCGGGACTCCGGCACGTACTCGACCTCGGCGTCGTCCGAGTAGTGCGTGCCCAGGCCGTCGCGGAGCAGACGGATGGCTTCGGCCCGCTGCTGCGAGACGGCGGAGTGCGTGATGCCGAGATCGGCCGCGATCTCCTTCACGGAGCGGTCGTCGAAGTAGACCTGCTGGATGATGTCGCGCATCTTGTCCGGCAGTACGTCGATGGCCGCGCGCAAATAGGAGAGGCGCTCGGCCGACAGTAGGGAATCCTCCGGCAGCTCGGTGCCCGACACCAGGAACTCGGCGGTGGCGTCGTCGAGCGTGGACACGGTGCGCTCGGAGTCGGACAGGCCGGCCAGGGCGGTCTCCCGGTCGACGCCGAGCGCCGCGGCCACCTCGTCGACGGATGCCGCGCGGCCGAGAGCCGCAGCCAGCGTCTCCTGAACGGCGCGGGTCTCCTTAATGCGGCGGCGCGCCATCCGGGTGGCCCAGTCGTTGGAGCGCATCTCGTCAGCGAAGGAGCCGATGATGCGGCGACGGGCGAAAGCTCCGAACGGCACCCCGAGGTCGGGATCGAAGGCGTCGGCGGAGGTGATCAGGGCGAGGGCTCCGGCCGAGGCCAGGTCGTCGCGCGAGAGGTGGCGGGCCTTGGCCCAGACCTCGGAGACGAGGTAGCCGACCAGGGGGAGATTGTCGATCACCAGCTTGTTGCGTTCTGCCCGATTCACAGTGAATCTCCCTGAGTGCTTGCTTCGGATGAGGAGCTAATCGACTGGCTGGGCCAGCTGATTCGCTTTTGCCGGGTGAGCACGAGGACTAGTGAAGGAATCAGGGTTTCGGGGCCCCCAGAAAAAACATTTCCTTTGTTTTAAAACGTAGGCGAGCGCTTTCCCGGCCAACCACCGGCAGCACCCCCCACAACGGGGGAAAATACCCCCACAACGGGGCAGATCACCCCTCAACGGGGTGGGGTCGCAGAGAACGGATGCTCACTGTGTCCTCTCTTTAGTGGACACCGCACCGGCTGACTGGCAGTCTGAATCGAAGGTCTCGGCTTACCGTGCGAGCGGCCCTGCCGATAGTGACCAATAGAGGCACTGGACATGCGACCCAGCGTGAGCCGAGCCTGAATCGACATCGAAAGGCAGTTGGAGGAGACGTGGGGGCCAATGAACTTTCAGCGTTGCTGTGGCGCGAGCGGGAACTTCTCGAGCTGCTCGTCTTCAAGCTCGACGAGGAGCAACTCCTCCTGACCAACGGCCGGACCCGCTGGCTGCAACAGGGCACCCGTGAGGTCGAGCAGGTGCTGGGACACGTGCGCGATGCCGGCCTGGCCCGATCGGTCGAGGTGGCCGCAGTCGCCCTCGAGTGGGGCACCGCCGAAGATGCCACTCTGCGCGAACTCGTCGTTCACGCACCCGCCGGCCCCTGGAGCGAGATCATGGCCGCGCACCTCAAGGCCATGGGCGACCTCACGACCCAGATCAAGGAACTGCGCGACGCGAACGAAGTGTTGCTGCGCGCCGCCGCCCGCTCGAGCCAGGAAACGCTCGCCGACGTGCGCACCGCGACCCGCACCTACGACGCCCGCGGCACGGCTGACGCCAGCGCCGCCGGCTCCCGACTGTTCGACCAGATTTTGTGAGGATGCCGCGATGAGCACGTTCGGAGGACTCAACACCGCGTACACCGGCCTGATCGCCGCCCGACAAGGGCTCGAGGTCGTGGGGCAGAACATCGCCAACGCCAACACAGAGGGCTACACCCGCCAGCGCATCTCGACCTCTGCCGTTGACGCGGCCACCCGGGTCGGCCTGATGAGCGCCGGCCTGCAGGCCGGCCAGGGCGTCAGCGTCGACGGCATCGCCCGCCTTGGCAGCGCCCAGCTGGATGCCCAGGTGCGGTCATCCGCCGCGGCTGCCGGTTACTCAGCGGTGCGCTCCAACGCTCTGAGCGCCGTCGAAGCTTCGATGCACGAACCGGGTGAGAACGGGCTGTCCGCCCAGTTGCAGGAGTTCTGGGCCGGCTGGCAGGACGTGTCGAACGCCGGCGGAAGCACCGCCCCCGCCGGCGTCCTACTCAGCCAGGCCGCAGCGCTCACCACGCAGATCGCACAGGGCTACCAGGCCGTAGCCACCGAGTGGTCGAGCGTGCGCGGCAGTGTCGACGGCATGGTCGCCGAGATCAACGGGGCGGCAAGCCAGGTGGCCGCGCTCAACGGCCAGATCCGTTCGGAGCTGGCCGGCGGCGGAAGCGCCAATGAGCTCCTCGACCGGCGCAGCCAGCTCACCACGACCCTCGCCGCCCTCACCGGGGGCACGGTCGTCGACCGCGGCGACGGCACCGTCGACGTGCTCGTCGGCGGCAACGGGCTCGTCACCGGGGACTCTGCCCAGAAACTCGTGACGGTCGGCGCCACGAGCATGGCGGGCACCGGAACCGTGCACGTCGAGTGGGCCGGGAAGCCCGCCGCCGGCGCCGTGGCCGTCGACGGTGGCGAACTCGCCGGCGCACTCTCCCTGCTTGCCCCGGCCGTGACCTCGGGTACCGGCGCGGGTACCGGCGGCGCCCTCGCCGAGGCTGGCGAGTCGTACAACACGTTCGCCCGGAACCTGACCGACAAGGTCAACACGATCTACAAGACAGGCACGAACTCGAGCCTGCCGACCCCCGGGGACTTCTTCAAGGTCACGGCCGGTGTCCCGGCAGCGACGGGCCTGAGCGTGATTCCGAAAACGGCGGCAGAGCTGGCGACGGGTGACCTCTCGAAGGGCAAGCTCGACGGCTCGGTCGCCGATCAGATCGCCCAACTCGGCGCCGGCAAGGCCGTCACGACGGCCGGAACCTCGATCCAGTCCCCCACGACCGACTGGTCGAACTTCGTCACCGGGTTCGCGGTCAAGACCAAAACCGAGCTGCAGCACGCCTCGCTGGCCGACCTCACCTCGACCGCCGCGGTCAGCGCGCAACTCTCGAACGCCTCCGTCGACCTCGACGAAGAGAACGTGAACCTGCTCATGTTCCAGCACGCCTACCAGGGCGCCGCCCGGGTGATGACGGCCGTGGACGAGATGCTCGACACCCTGATCAACCGCACCGGACTGGTGGGAAGGTAAGCCATGATCGCCCGCGTCACCACGTCGACCCAGATGCGCTCCGCGCAGAGCAACCTGCAGACCAACCTTGCCCGGATGGCCCAGCTCCAGGAGCGGGCATCCTCGCTCAAGGCCATCGAGCGGCCCTCCGACGACCCGGCCAGGGCAGCCGACGCCCTGGCCGTGCGGGCCGAGCAGCGCGCCGTCACCCAGTACAGCCGCAACGCCGACAACGGGAACGGCTGGCTGACCAGCGCAGACACCGCCCTCGGTGCGACCACCGACCTGCTGAACCGGGTGCGCGACCTTACCCTCCAGGGCGTCAACGACATCCTCTCGCCCACCGCGAAGGAAGCGATCGCGGCGGAACTGGACAGTCTCAAACAGGATCTGCTCGCGCAGGCCAACACGGCCTACCTCGGCCGCACCGTCTTCGCCGGCAGCTCGGATGCCGGCGTCGCGTTCAAGTCCGACTTCAGCTTCACGGGTGTTGCCGGGGCGACCGTCGAACGTCGCATCGGAGCCGACACGACCGTCGCGGTGAACGCAGACGGCGCCGCGATCTTCGGGGCGACGGCGGAGAACCCCGTCTCCGTGTTCGACCTGCTCACGAACATCAGCGCAGCACTGCGTGGCACGGCCACGACGCCACCGGCCAACGTGGGTCCGTTCCTCACCGCCGTGGATTCGCGAATGAAGACCGTGCTCTCCGCGCAGGCGGATGTCGGTGTGCGCCAGGCCCAGATTCAGAAGGCAGGAGACACCCTCGTGCAGCGCACCGGCGCCCTCGAAGCCCAACGTTCCTCGATCGAAGACGTCGACCTCGGTCAGGCCATCCTCGATCTCAAATTGCAGGAAGTCACCTACCAGTCGGCTCTCGCCGTCACCGCCAAGGTGCTCCAGCCGACCCTGATGGATTTCCTCCGATGAAAACTGCACTGAAAACAGCCGCCCCGCAGTCCGCAGACCCGACGGATGCGCCCACACTGAGCGCCAGGCTGACTTTCGTCTCCCCTCCGCCCGGCCTCGCACCGCTGACCGAGTTCGCGCTGACCGAGATCCCCGGGGCGGCCGGTCTGTTCACCCTGCAGGCGGCAGCGGATGCCCACACCCGCCTGTTCGTGCTCGACGCCTCCGTCTACCTGCCCGACTACTCCCCCGTGATCAGCGACGACAACGCGTCGGCGCTCGAACTCGCCGGACCCGACGACGCCTTGATTCTCGTGGTGACCAACCCGGGCGAGGGTGGCACGACCGTCAACCTGATGGCCCCGATCGTGGTTAACGCCCGCACCGGTTGCTGCGCCCAGATCATCCTGGAGGGCCAGAACTGGCCGCTCCGCGCGGAGCTCGGCGACCGCTCCGCCTAGCCGCTCCGCCGGGCCCCGCTCCGTCCGGCCCGGCCAGTCGGCTGCCTGGGACCCACCAGCCGACTCCATTTCTGTACGTATTCTCATAATTCTTCCGTGTCAACCATGGCGACCAATCCGCCCCCGGGGAATACGTTTGCGGGTACAGCACCGCCCGTCGATGGACATCTCCCCGACGAAGGTCGTCCAAGTTACGGAGCTGCTCATGCATGTGCTCGTCAGCATATTCGCCAGCCTGGACAGTCCGAGCATCTACCTCGGCTGGGGGGCCTTCCAAATCCAGCTCGGCAATCTGATCGTGATCCTCGTCATGATCCTTCTGTTCGTCCTGGCCCTGGCCCTGGTCCTGCCGTTCCCGAGCGGGAAGAAACGCCGACGAGCCTCCGCGAGGAGCCGACCCGCACGTCAGCGGAGAACACGGATCCGGACGAGGCCGAGTACCACACCTGGACCGGCAAGGCCCGCGGCTGGCTGCTGCGCCACCTGCCCGCCGACAAGCTGCTGCCGGAAGACCAGCCCAGCTACATCGCATCCTGGATCTACGTCTTCGGCATGGCCGCGCTCGTCTCCCTCGTCTACATCTTCGTCTCGGGGATCGTCCTGTCACTGAACGGACCGTCCTGGTACCACGTGTCGGACCTGGGCCGGTTTGTGAACAGCACCCACCTGTGGAACGTCGAGCTCTTCTTCATGACCATGGTCGTTCACCTCTGGGGCAAGTACTGGATGGCGGCCTGGCGTGGCGGGCGCGCGCTCACCTGGATCACGGGCGTGGTGTCATTCCTGATCTCGATCGTCGCCGCCTTCACGGGCTACCTGCTGCAGACCAACTTCGACTCGCAGTGGATCGCCTTCGAAGGCAAGGATGCGTTGAACGCCGCCGGTATCGGGGCCTGGTTCAACGTGGCCGACCTCGGTCAGATCTTGGGCTTCCACATCATGCTGCTGCCGCTTCTGGTCGGCGCGATCGTGGCTCTGCACGTGCTGCAGGTGCGCATGCACGGCGTCGTCCCGCCGATCGATGCGGCCGAGACGGATGCCCAGCTGACACCCGGTGCCACGACCGCGACCCCCGGGGAGGCCGGCCGATGAGCGCCGCGCCGGCACGCCCACCCCGTCGCGGCACGGACAGCGACGACCTCGCCCGCCGTCCGTGGCGTGGCGCGGTGCGCGAATACGACCTGTTCAAGGAACTGACCGTCGCCCTCGTCGTGGTGGGCCTGGTCACCCTCACCCTGTCGGCCGTGTTCGGGTCGCCGGACGAGAAGAGCATCACCATGAAATCCTGGGCGGCGGCGCCGGACGACTTCGTCACCACCGCGACCGCCGAGCTCGCCGGCACCAGCGAGACCGCCGGCTACGGACCACCGTACAATTCGACCCCCGACGCCACCCAGACCATCGGCCCACTTGACCTCCAGAGCCTGTCCGGCGTGCAGATCCCGATCGACACGGCCACAGATCTCGTGACCGGCCCGCTGTCGACGCTGAACGATCCCCCGGCCGGTTTGGCGATCTGGGACAGCGCGTCCGACACCCAACGCGGCGACTGGGCCACGGCCTACACGGATGCGCTGGCGAAAGCGCCCGACAACGACCCGGCCAGGGTGGCCGGGGGCTCCTACGGCCCCGTGCCGGAGCTGACCGGCGCCCTGCTCACCATGGCGCAGCAGGGCGCGCTGGACGGGGTGCTGCAGGCGAAGGACGCGTTCTACAACTTCGACTACACCCGCGGCACGCTCTTCCTCGGGGACGGCACCTACTTCCCCGATCTGGCTGCCGCGGCGCATCTGACCGGGGATCAGTGGGGAATGATGAACGAGACCGGAAACACCCCCGGCCAGTCCTGGCTGTGGCTGTTCTCCTTCTGGTACCAGGTGGAACCCTTCGCCTCCGCCGAGAATGCGGACCTCCTCATCGTGCTCCTGATGCTGGTCCTCAGCCTGCTGCTCATGCTGGTGTCCTTCATCCCGGTACTCCGCGACATCCCGCGGTGGATACCGGTGCATCGCCTGGTCTGGCGGGATTACTACGCCAGGCGGAGCGGGTGAGGCGCCGCCGACCCGTCCCCCGAACGGATGCTTTCTTAATCCACCTAAGATAAGCTCAGGTTCATGGACGCGCAGCCGAGTCGTCCGTCGTCGTGCCACCTTGGGAGCATGTTCATGTCCTCTGTCCAACCGCTCGCCTCCCACCTCGCGATCGATGCCGGCCAGACCGGCATCCGGGCCCGGCTGCGACGCGAGGACAGGCGCGGCGACCTCTATGACTTCGACGGCATCCGTACCGACTCTGCCCTGATCCCCCAGCTCGTCGCCGTGGTGGCCCAGGTCGCCCAGGCCTGCGGGGCGCCGATCCACACGGTGAGCGCCGGCATCTCCGGTTACACCAACTCCACCGACCAGGCCGTGCAGATGCAGGCCGCGACGGGCGCATTCGGGGTGCGGGAGGTGCAACTCGCCCACGATTCGGTGACCTCCTACCTCGGCGCCCTCGGCGACACCCTCGGGGCCGTGATCGCGGTCGGCACCGGCGTCGTCACCCTCGCCGTCGGCTCACACCGGGTGACCCGCATCGACGGCTGGGGCTACCTGCTCGGTGACGCGGGCAGCGGGTACTGGATCGGCCGCGCCGCCCTGGACGCGGTCATGCGCGACTACGACGGCCGCGGCGCCCGCACCGCCCTGACCGAACTCGTGCGCGGCGACTTCCCGAACCTCGAGACCGCCTACACCCAGCTGCAGGCCGACCCCGCCCGGGTGAGCCGCATCGCCGCCTACTCCCGCCACGTCACGGCCCTCGCCCCGACGGATGCCGTCGCCGCCGCAATCTGCGCCGCCGCCGCCGCCGAACTCGTGCTCTCCGTCTCGACCGGGCTGCGAATCGTGGGCGAAGGGCCCCTCGGGGCACCGGTCGTCTGCGGTCTCGGCGCCGTGTTGCAGGCGCCCGAGATCGCCGCCCCCTTCGAAGCGGGCCTGCGCGCGCTCTACCCGCACCTGGACCTGCGTGAGCCGGCCGGGAACGGCCTCGACGGTGCGGCACTCCTCGCCCGCCTGGGCACGGAGAGCGCGCTGCGCGACCGGGTGGCCTCCGCGCAGGGCTAGCCTTCCTCTATGAGTACTGCCATCCACTCGAACACCGCGCAGGCCTTCGAGACGTCCCTGGCCACCTGGCTGCCCGTCGACCCCGCCCAGGCGAGCCTCCGAGCCGAGTACCTGTCGTTCGTGCGCGCGGGAGGCGACGCCGCCCTGGACCGGGATGGCGGCGCCGAGCATGTCACTGCCAGTTGCTTCGTCTTCAACCCGCACCTCAGCCACCTGCTGCTCTGCTTCCACAAGAAGGGCCGGTTCTGGGTGCAACTGGGCGGCCATGTCGAGCCGGCCGACGCATCCGTGGCCGCCGCGGCCCTCCGCGAGGCCCGGGAGGAGGGCGGCATCACCGGCCTCCGCCCGGCGGGCCCGGCGGGCCCGCCGCCGGTCGACGTGCACCGGCACGCGCTGAGTTCACGATTCGGCCGCTGCATCACGCACTGGGACGTCGGCTATGTGGCCATTGCGCCCACGGATGCCACGCCCGTGGTCAGCCCGGAAAGCGAAGACGTGCGGTGGTGGCCGACGGATGCGCTGCCCGAGCAGGTCCCCGAGGGTTTCGCCGAGCGCGTGGCCGTGGTGCTTCGCGAGCTGGCGCACCAGCGAGACGGGCTGTAGGCCGCATCGGCTGGTAGCGGAACAGACCGGTGAGGGGCCCGGACGCTGCCGGGCCCTTCACCTCGTGCAGGGCGTCCTGCCTGCGGCGGTCTCTGCAAGCACTGAGCGATCCCGGCTAGAGCATCTGGAAGATGCAGATGAAATTGCCTTCGGTGTCCCTGAACCAGGCCGACTTCATCTCGTCCGTCGCGGCGACACCGTTGACGGTCTTCAGTCCCGGGACGTCGTAGTCCTCGAACACGACGCCGCGTTCGCGGAGCCGGCTCATTTCGGCATCGAGATCGTCGGTGGTCCAGCACATCTGGGTGTTCCGGGCGGTGCCGGCGTTGCTCGTCTCATAGATCTCGAACGTGCCTCCGGCCCCCGTGCGGTACACGAGGGTTCGGCTTTCCTCGTGGGCCTCGGCGGGGTCAAGTTCGAGAGCATCGTGATAGAACGCTTGAGCGCGTCTGAGATCGGCGGCCGGCAATACGGTGTGGAGTTCCTTCAGCATGTTCAACGCCTCCTTGGCGCATCTGGAGGTATTCGGCGGAAGCGCTCCTCAATCGAACTGGTCACGGATCCCGCGCCGGATCGGATGCCGACGGCGGCGTGCTTCCCTGGGTGAGAGTGCCGGCTGCAGTACAGCCGCTGGCGCGAATCGTGGCCGGTACTCTTCGTTCGCCGGGCTGTGATCCCGGCCAGGCGAGCGTTGGCTATCGCATTTCGACTACTCATAATACGCCGCCCGTCGGCGTCGATAAAGGGGTCCCGCACGAAATTGCGGGGCCGCCCACGTCAGCTGGTTGTTCACTCACCGCGCGGGCGGTGCGCCCGCCCCGACGCAGGTCCGGCGGCCCACCAATTCGACGGAGATTCTGCTCTAAAAACAGACATTCCGACCGTTGGAGCCTGATTTGGGCAGAATCTCCGTCGAATTCGTTCGGTCCACGCGCGTCAAGCCGCTGACGCACGGGTCCTACGGACCGAGCAGGGCCGCCTCGAACGCGACCCAGGCCAGCATGGCGCACTTGACCCTGGCCGGGTAGCGGGAGACTCCCCCGAAGGCGGCGGCGTCGCCGAGCACCTCTTCGTCGGGTTCGATGGTGCCGCGGGAACGCAGCATCTCCCGGAAGGTGTCGAGCAGGGCACGCGACTCCGCCACGGTGGTCCCGCGCACGCTGTCGCTGAGCACGGAGGCGGATGCCATCGAGATCGAGCATCCGTCGCCGCGCCAGACGAGCTCGTCGATCACCGCATCGCCATCCGCATCACCGTCGGCCCGATCCGGATCGGCGCGCACGCCCATGCGCACCGTCACCTCGTCGCCGCAGGTCGTGTTGACCTGGTGCGACTCGGTCAGGTGCAGCCCCCGGGCATCCGCTGCGGCCGCAGCCTCCGCCAGGGGAGGCAGCTCGTCCGGCGAGGCGCCGTGCCGGGACTTGGCGTGGTCGAGGATGATCTGCTGGTACAGCTGCTGCATGGCGCTGTTGGTCATGAGTGCACTCCGAAGAAAGGCGCAACCTCGCGCAGGGTCGCCAGGAACTGGTCCACCTCGTCGGTGGTGGTGTACAGGTAGGTGCTCGCGCGGGTCGACGCGGTCACGCCGAGACGGCGGTGCAGCGGCTGGGCGCAATGGTGCCCGATCCGCACGGCGATGCCCGCCTCGTCGAGGTACTGTCCCACGTCGTGGGCGTGCACGCCGGCCAGGTCGAAGCTGGCCAGCCCGATGCGCTCCACCCCGAGGGGAGGCCCCAGCAGGCGCACGCCGGGGATGTCGGTGAGCCCGGCGACGAGACGCTGGCCCAACTCGGCCTCCCTGGCCGCGATGCGCTCCATGCCCGTCTCGGTCAGGTAGTCCACGGCGGCGGCGAGGGCGATCGCCTGCGAGATGCGCTGGGTGCCGGCCTCGAACCGCTGCGGCGGTGCCAGGAACTCGGCGGTGTGCATGTCGACGGTGGTGATCATGGACCCGCCGGTGAGGAACGGCGGCATGTCGGCGAGCAGCTCGTACTTGCCGAAGAGCACGCCGATCCCGGTCGGGCCGAGCATTTTGTGGCCGGAGAAGACGGCGAAGTCCACGTCGAGCGCGGCCACGTCCACGGGCATGTGCGGCACCGATTGGCAGGCGTCGAGCAGCACGAGCGCGCCGACCGAGCGGGCCAGGGCGACGAGCTCGTCGACCGGGTTGACCGTGCCGACCACGTTCGAGGCGTGAGTGAACGCCAGCACCCGGGTGCGAGGCCCGACGACTCCGGCCGCGGCGGCCAGGTCCAGGGTGCCGTCGTCCAGAACCGGGATGAACCGCAGGGTCGCGCCGGTGCGAAGGGCAAGCTGCTGCCACGGGATGAGGTTGGCGTGGTGCTCCATCTCGGTGACGACGATCTCGTCGCCCGCCCCGAGCCGGAAGCGCCGGGCCGCCGGGCCGCCGAGGCCGAGCGACGCGTTCGAGAACGAGTAGGCCACGAGGTTCACGGCCTCGGTCGCGTTGGAGGTCCAGACGACCTCGTCGTCCCGGGCCCCGATGAAGGCGGCGACGGTCGTCCGGGCGGCCTCGAACGTCTCGGTCGCGCCGAACGCGAGAGTGTGCGCCCCGCGGTGCACGGCGGCGTTGCGCTGCTCGTAGAACTCCTGCTCGGCCTCCATCACGCTGACCGGGTTCTGCGAGGTGGCACCTGAGTCGAGGTAGTTGAGCGGATGCCCGTTCACCTGCTGGGCGAGGATCGGGAAATCGTTGCGAATGCGATCGACTTCCTCGTCCGTCAGCGGGCGAGCGTTCGCACGGGGGGACGGTGGAACGGAAGACGTCATCCTTCCAGCGTATTCCCTCCTCCCGGCAATGCCCACCGGCCCGACCGAGGAGCGAGGCAGCGGTCGTGGACGGGAGCGAGGCAGCGGTCGGTCGGGAGCGAGGCAGAGCGCGTAGACGGGGGTGAGGCTGCGGTCGGACGGGAGTGGGGCAGGATGGAGCACGTGAACGCAGCAGCGAGCAAGTCGACGGGCGAGGCGACGGGCGAGGCGACGGGCAATGCGATGACGCCGGCCCCGTTGCCGCCTCCTGCCCGGCAGCGGTCCGAGCATCCGTCGCAGGCCCCGCCGCAGCATCAGTCGCAGCCCCCGACTCAAGGCCCCACGAAGCCTCGGACCGCGCGCTTCGCGCAGGTGATCGTGGCGTCGACCCGGGCGGCGGGCGGCGTCTACCCCGACCGCACCGGCCCCGTGATCGACGCCTGGCTCGGCGAGCGCGGCTGGACGCTGCGGGAGCGCCGCGTGGTTCCCGACGGCGACGCGGTCGGCGCAGCCCTGGCCGCGGCCGTGGATTCCGGCTGCGACCTGGTCGTCACCACCGGCGGAACGGGCGTCAGCCCCCACGACCACACGCCCGAGCAGACGCTGCCCTTCCTCGACCGGCAACTCCCCGGCCTGATGGAAGAGCTGCGTCGCCGCGGCTCGTCCTCGACTCCCCTGGCCGTGCTCTCCCGCGGCTACGCCGGGATCTGCCGGGGCCGCACCCTGATCATCAACCTGCCGGGATCCCCCGGCGGCGTGAAAGACGGCCTGGGCCTGCTCGAGGACGTGCTCGACCACATCCTGGACCAGCTGCACGGTCTGGACCACTAGCCCCCGAACGAATTCGACGGAGATTTTGCCCGAATCGGCGCCAAAACGTTGAAAACGGGCGTTTTAGATCAAAATCTCCGTCGAATTGGTTCACAGCGGGGAAGCAGGTTCACGGCGGCACGGGGTGGAGGCCCCGGGTGCAGACCCCCGGCCCTGGCCGTGAGGATGCCGCGAGCGAGCGCGTCGACTCGCGGGCGGGGGCCTCCGCGCGGATAATTTCAGGTATCCAGCGCGTGAGCCCGGCACCCGGCGCCGGGGAAGCACCGCCCGACACACTGCCCTGCAGGGGGAACGATGGACCTGAACACCGTACTGACGATCACCCCGGCGCGCAGCCGCGAAGATCTGCGCGCCCTGAGCCCCCGCGTGGCTCCCCTGGCCGGCGGATCCGATCTGTTCGCCGACCCGCAGGTGCACCTCACCGGGCTCGTCGACCTGCAGACGCTGCGCTGGCCGGCGCTCACGGTGACCGGCTCCGTGGCCGACGCGGCGGCCGACGCCGTGGCCGACGGGGTGGCCGACGGGGTGGCCGACGCGGTGACCGACGCGGTGACCGGCACCGACCCGGGTGACCCCGGCGGCGTGAGCGGCCTCGAGATCGCGGCAACGTGCACCCTCGCGGAGCTGTCCCGGCTGCCGGCCGTGCCCGGCTGGGCGGCGCATCCGTTGTTGTTCCAGTGCTGCACCGCCCTCTACGGCTCCTTCAAGATCTGGAATGTCGCCACCGTCGGCGGCAACCTCTGCGCCTCCCTGCCCGCCGGCCCGATGACCACCCTCGCGGCCGCCCTCGAGGCCGAGGTGCTGATCTGGCGCGCCGACGGCAGCGACGAACGGATGCCGGCCGCCGCCTTCGTGACCGGCAACACCACCAACGTGCTCGGCACCGGCGACGTGCTGCGGTCCATTCACGTTCCGGCCTCCTCGCTGGCGTCCCGCACCGTGTACCGCAAGATCGCCCTCTCCCCGCTCGGCCGCTCCGGCGCCGTGCTCGTGGGTCGCCTCGACCCGGCCGGCGGTTTCGTGCTCACCGTCACCGCCGGCACGGTGCGCCCGGTGCAGCTGCGCTACCCGTCACTGCCCGCGGCGAGCGCGCTCGCCCGCGATATCGCCGCCATCGACTACTGGTTCACGGATGCCCACGGCGCCGCCGACTGGCGACGCGCGGTGAGCGGGGTGCTGGGCGAGGAGATCCGCGCGGAACTCGAAGGCGCCGCACTCGAAAACGGAGAGCACCCATGAGGTTCCAGATCAACGGTGAACCGGTCGACGCCACTCCGGCGCCCGGCCAGTGCCTGCGCTCCTTCATCCGCGACCAGGAGCACTTCGAGGTCAAGAAGGGCTGCGATACCGGGGACTGCGGCGCCTGCTCCGTGCTGGTCGACGGCACCCCCGTGCACTCCTGCATCTACCCCGCGTTCCGCGCCGAGGGCGCCGACGTCACCACGGTCGCCGGGCTCGGCCGGCCCGGCGACCTCGCCCCGCTCCAGCAGCGCTTCGTGGACGCCGCCGGCTTCCAGTGCGGGTTCTGCACCGCGGGCATGATCGTGACCGCCTCCACCCTGACCGAACCAGACCTGGACGACCTCCCTCGCCTGCTCAAGGGCAACCTCTGCCGCTGCACCGGCTACCGCGCCATCGAGGACGCGATCCGTGGCACGCACACCCCCGCCGACGGCTCCGGCCGCACCGGTCTGGGCCCGGTGGTCCAGACCGGCCGTCGCCCCGGCACCGTCGGCACCTCCCTGGGCGCCCCGGCCGGCGAGCGCGTGGTGAGCGGGCGGGAACCGTACACGCTGGACGTCACGGTGCCCGGGCTGCTGCACCTCAGTGTGCTGCCGAGCACGCAGGCGCATGCGCGCATCCGTTCGATCCGGACCGACGCGGCGGCCGCCCTGCCCGGGGTGCACGCCGTGCTCACCCACGCCGACTCCCCCGCAACGCTCTACTCCACCGCCCGGCACGAGGACCGCCTCGACGACCCGGACGACACCCTCGTGCTCGACCCGATCGTGCGGTTCCGCGGCCAGCGGGTCGCGGCCGTCGTGGCGGACACGGTCGCCATCGCCGAAGCCGCCTGCCGGCTGATCGAGGTCGACTACGAGCCGCTCCCGGCCGTCTTCGACCCGGCCGAGGCGCTCCGGCCCGGCGCTGCCCTGGTGCACGGCGACAAGGATGCCGCGGCCAGCCGCCTCGCCGACCCGCAGCATAACCTGGTGGCCGAGCTGCACGGCGAGTACGGCGACATCGCGGCCGGCCTGGCCGGCGCCGCCCACACCGTGAGCGGCAGCTGGCAGACCCAGCGGGTGGCGCACACGCACCTGGAGACGCACGCCACCATCGGCTGGCTCGAGCCCGGACCCGACGGCGAGAACGAGGGCACCGGCGAGCGCCTGATCCTGCGCACCAGCTCCCAGGTGCCGTTCCTGGTGCACCGCGAGATCTGCCGCCTGTTCGACCTCGAACCCTCCCGCCTGCGCGTGTTCACCGCCCGGGTCGGCGGCGGCTTCGGCGGCAAGCAGGAGATCCTGACCGAGGACATCGTCACCCTCGCCGTGCTGAAGACCCGGCGCCCGGTGCAGTACGAGTTCAGCCGCTCCGACGAGTTCACCCTGTCCCCGGCCCGGCACCCCATGCGCATCGACGTCACCCTCGGCGCCGACGACACCGGCCGCCTCACCGCTCTCAAGCTGGGCGTGCTCGCCGACACCGGCGCCTACGGCAATCACGGCCCCGGCGTGATGTACCACGGCAGCTCCGAATCGGTCAGCCTCTACCGGGTGCCCAACAAGCGGGTGGATGCGCAGAGCGTCTACACGAACAACCTCCCGTCCGGCGCCTTCCGCGGTTACGGCCTCGGCCAGGTCATCTTCGGCGTCGAGTCCGCCCTGGACGAGCTCGCCCGCACCGTGGGGCTGAACCCGTTCGACCTGCGTCGGCTGAACTCGGTCGGCCCGGCCGACCCCCTCGTGGTGACGCATGTGGAGGGCGAGGACCTGATCTTCGGCAGCTACGGCCTCGACCAATGCCTCGACCTGGCCCAGGCGGCGCTGGCCCGCGGCAACGGCCAGGCCGTCCCCGCCGGCGCGGAGTGGAAGGTCGGCGAGGGCATGGCCACCGCCATGATCGCGACCACCCCGCCGCGTGGTCACTACGCGCAGGCATCCGTCACGCTCGGCGACACGTTCGGCGACACGTTCGGCGACGTGACGGCCGCCAACCCGGGCCGCTACACCGTGCGGGTGGGCACGGCCGAGTTCGGCAACGGCACGACCACCGTGCACGCGCAGCTCGCAGCCACCGCCCTGGGCACGACGCCTGACCGGATCGAGATCCTGCAGTCGGACACGGATGCCATCGGTTACGACACCGGCGCGTTCGGGTCGGCCGGGATCGTCATCGCAGGCAAGGCCGTGCTGGCCGCGGCGAACGACCTGGCCGCCCGGCTGCGGTCGGCCGCCAGCGAGCGACGCCCGCCGATCGCCTCCGCCGAGTGGACCCTGGAACCCGACGGGCTGCGCAGCGGGACGGCGTTCGTGCCGCTGGCCGAGCTGGCCGAGCACGCCGGAGCATCCGTTCTGCGCGGTACCGGCGCGGAAGATGGCGCCCGCCGCTCGGTGGCGTTCAACGTGCACGCCTTCCGGGTGGCCGTGAGCACCCTGACCGGCGAGGTTCGCATCCTGCAGTCCATCCAGGCCGCGGATGCCGGGGTCGTGATGAACCCGGAGCAGTGCCGCGGCCAGATCGAGGGTGGGGTCGCGCAGGCGATCGGCACCGCACTCTACGAGGAGGTCGTCCTCGACGGCGCGGGCACCGTCACCACCAGCGTGCTGCGCAACTACCACATCCCCCTGCTGGCCGACCTGCCGCTGACCGAGGTGTACTTCGCGGACACGTCGGACGTCCTCGGCCCGTTCGGCGCCAAGTCGATGAGCGAGTCGCCGTACAACCCGGTGGCGCCGGCACTGGCGAATGCGGTGCGCGACGCGATCGGCATCCGTCCCACCGAGCTGCCCATGTCCCGCGACCGGATCTGGCGGCTGCTGCACCCCGAGCGGGCTGCAGGCTGAGCCGGAGCCGTTTCTCCCGGCCGTCGCCCAATACACTGGGGGCGTCCCGCCCGCGGTCACCCGCGGCACCGCCACCGGCCATACCCGCAGCACCAGCCAGAACGGACCCCTCCGTGACACCCTCCAGCCGGGTCTACCGCGGCCACATCTTCCACGTCGCCGGCTCCCCCACGGTCGCCACCGCCCGCGAGAACCTGGTGTCCCTGCCGGACGGCGCCCTGGTCACGACCAAGACGGGCCGGATCGCCTGGGTGGGCAGCTTCGCCGACCTGCCCGCGGCCTTCGCGGGCCTGCCGGTGACCGACAATCGCGGCGGCTTCATCCTGCCCGGCTTCGTGGACACGCACCTGCACTTTCCGCAGACCTACTCCACGGATGCCTACGGCGGCGGCCAACTGCTGGAGTGGCTCGACAACTGCGTCTTCCCGGCGGAGGCCCGGCTCGGCGACCCCGCGTTCGGTGAGCGCATCGCCCGGGACTTCACCCGGCGCCGCATCGCCGCGGGCACGACCAGCGCCCTCGTCTTCGGCTCGGCCTTCCCCCACGCCCAGGACGCCCTGTTCGCCGAGTCGCAGCGGGCCGGCCTGCGCCTGGTCAGCGGCCGCGGCATCCAGACCGTGGGCTCGGAGCCCTCCCGGGCCCTGCTCACGGGCGAGACCGAGGCGCTCGACCTGGTCTCGGCCGAGATCGACCGCTGGCACGCCGTGGACACCGGCGACCCGGCGACCGCACTGCTGCAGGTGGCCGTGGTGCCCCGGTTCAGCCTGTCGGTTACGCCGACGACCCTGGCCGGCCTCGGCGATCTCTACGACGGGGTGCGCGGCCGCGGCGTCTACTTCCACAGCCACCTGAACGAGAACAACCGGCCCGGCACCGGCGAGATCGACGCCGTGAAGTCGGTCTACCAGGTCGACACGTACCTGGACACGTACGACGGCCGGTTCCTGCCGGGGTCCGCCCGGGGCGGGTCGAGCCTGCTGGGGCGGCGCAGCATCCTCGCCCACGCCGTGCACTGCGAGGACGAAGAGCTCGCCCGGCTGGCCGAGACCGGCACCTCGGTGGCGCACTGCCCGACCTCGCAGCAGTTCCTCGGCTCGGGCACCATGCCGTGGCTGCGCACCACGTCGTTCGGCGTGAACGTGGCCATCGGTTCGGACATCGGCGCCGGCGACGAGTGGCTGGTGTCGCGGGTGCTCAACGACTGCTTCAAGGTGCACCTGTCCGAGCCCGGTGACGCGGGCCTGTCGATCGACCCCGCCGCTCTGCTCTTCACGGGCACACTGGCCGGTGCGCGCGCGCTGGACATGGAGACCCGGTTCGGCAACTTCGACGTGGGCAAGGACGCCGACTTCCTGCTGATCGAGCCGGACCGCTGGGAGCCGCTCGCCAGCGTGCTGGAACGCGGCATCCGTGCCGATAACGAGGCGATGGCCACCGAACAGACCCTGTTCGCGCTGCTGCTGGCTCTCCGCCAGCCGGCGATCACCGGCGTCTACGTGCGCGGCCGCCGGGTGCTCGCCCCGGAATAGGCCCCGCCCCGGGCACCCTCACCGTCCCCGTCCCGTCCCCGTCCCGTCCCCGTCCCGTCCCCGTCCCGTCCCGGCGGCGACCCAACGAATTCGACGGAGATTCTGCTTTAAAAAGACCCGTAGCATCCGTTTCGGCCCGAAATCGTCAAAATCTCCGTCGAATTCGTTAGGGGCTCGGGTACCTGAGGTGCGGAAGCCTGAGGCTCGGGTGTTCGAGGGGCCGGACGTGCCGACCGGGCTCCCCACCGGCCCGCGCCCTACGATGGCAGGCATGCCCCTCTCCTCCCCCACATCGATCGCCGGCCTCGTGCTGGCGGCCGGCGCCGGCTCGCGGTACGGCCTGCCGAAAGCCCTTGCGGGCGGCGGCGACGGCGTCCCCTGGCTGGTTCGCACGATCCGCACGCTCGCCGACGCCTGCTGCTCGCCCGTGATCGTCGTGCTCGGCGCCCGAGCCGACGACGCCAGGGCGCTCCTGGTCGAATTCGCCCTGACCGGGGCAACGGATGTCCCCGGCACCGCCACGAGGACCGGCGCCCCGACCCCGCCGGTCCTCGTGGTGCAGGCCGAAGACTGGGCGGAAGGACTCTCCGCGTCGCTCCGCGCGGGCCTCCGGGCCGCGACGTCGCTTGCGCCGGAGCCCGAAGCCGTGGCGATCGTGCCGGTCGACGTCCCGGGGCTCCGCTCGAGCACGGTGGCACGCCTCATCGCGCCGCTGCCCGGCACCAGGGCCGGCAAGACGGGATCGGAGGCATCCGTCGGTCCGGACACGCTCCGGCAGGCCGGTTTCCTCGGACGACCGGGGCATCCCGTGGTGATCGGGCGCGCGCATTGGCCCGAGCTGATCCGATCAAGTGGCGCCGACACCGGAGCCCGACCCTATCTGCAGGCCCACCACGCCCACCTGGTCGAGTGCTCCGACCTCGAGACCGGTCTCGACATTGACCGGAGAGACTGACCGGAAAGACCACCGGAGAGACTGACCGGAGAGAACACCGGCCGGACCGACCGCTCGTCAGCAGGCTGCTCGCCGCGCCGACCTCGCCCAGCCACGCGCCGCAGCTGCGCCGACCTGCGCCGACCTGCGCCGACCTGCGCCGACCTGCGCCGATGCGCCCGGCATCCGTGGAATCATGAGACCTAGATTCGGCCCCGGTCCCACCCCCGCAGCCAGCCCGCCGCCAGCCCGCAGTCGCGCTCTCCGATAGGACCCCCGTGCTTGAGAAACTCCGCCGCCACCCCGCGAATCTGCACCTGGGGCTGATGCTGGCCCTGACATTTTCCACGGGCGTGGCGGACGCGGTCGGATACCTCGGCCTGGACAAGGTCTTCACCGGCAACATGACCGGCAACGTCGTCATCCTCGGGATGGCCATCGCGGGCGCCCCGGGACTTCCCGTGGCCGGGCCCCTGCTGGCCCTGTTCACCTTCATGCTCGGCGCCGCCGTCGGCGGACGGGTGCTGCGCCCGGTCGCCATCGGCTGGACCACCCACGCCACCGTCCTGTTCGGCGCGCAGGGCCTGATCATGCTGGTCCTGGCAATGGTGCTCTTCGCCGGCGGCGGCGTGCCGCCGCACCCGTTCGGCCTCCTGATCACTGGTTCTCTGGCCGCCGTGATGGGGCTGCAGGCATCCGTCGCCCGGCATATCGGGGTCAAGGATGTCACGACCGTGGTGGTCACGTCCACGATCACCGGGTTCGCGGCGGACTCGCGGCTCGGCGGCGGCAAAGGCCAGCCGTGGTTTCGGCGCCTGGCCGCGATCGTGCTGATCCTGCTCGGGGCGGGCGTCGGGGCGCTGCTGCTGACGTTCAACATCGCCTGGGGCGTCGCCCTGTCGGCGCTGATCACCCTCACCGTGACCGCCATCGGCCACGCCGCCGGACGGCCGCACCACGCGCCGTGACCTCAGCCCCGGAATCCGGTCGCCGAATCCGGTCGCCGCACCGGTCGCCGCACCGGGTGGAATTGCGCCCCACTCCGTGTGAGGCTTAAGGGGTGCCGAAAACAGATGAACGCGTCGATCTGCGAGAAGCCGTCGTCCTCGACCGCCCCTGGATCACCATCGTCTGGGACGACCCAGTGAACCTGATGAGCTATGTCTCCTACGTGTTCCGCAGCTACTTCGGCGTCTCCGCCGAGGAAGCCGAACGTCTGATGCTGCAGGTACACAACAACGGCCGGGCCGTGGTCGCGACCGGCAACCGGGAAGCGATGGAACGCCACGTGGAAGCGATGCACGGCTACGGGCTCTGGGCCACCCTCGCCAAGGACGAGACCTGATGGAATTCCTGCCCGCAGGAGGGGAAACCGGTCGGGACCGCTCGAACGGCCGGGCCGGCAAGGACAGCCAGGCCGGCAAGGGCGGCCATGCCGGTCAGGACGGCCAGGCCGGTCAGGCCGGTCAGGCCGGTCAGGCCGGCCCCACCGGCGAGAGCGCCGGCAGCGTGACCGCGCAGTTCGAACCGGCCGAGGTCGGGCTGCTCCGCATGGCCGCACGCCAGCTGATCGAGCTGCTGGAGGCCGCGGAGTCCCACGCGCTCGGGACATCGGTCGACCCTGCCCTGCGACGGCTGCTGCCGGATGCCTACACCGACGACCCGGAGGCCGCCGCGGAATTCCGCCGGTTCACGGCCGGCGACCTGCTCGAACGCAAGGTGCGGAATGCTCGCGTCGTGATCGCCACACTCGGAGAGGAGTTGGCGGACGAGATCGCCGACGACGCGCCCGAGACGCTCAACGACGACGACTTCGACGAGCCGGCGACGACGATCACCCTCGACCGGGACGACGTGCAGTCCTGGCTCCGCACGCTGACCGATCTGCGCCTGACCCTGGCCGAACGCCTGGAGATCTCGCCCGACGGGGTCGTTCACCTCGCCGAGGACGAGGCGCCCTTCCTGCACGGCATCTACGAGTGGCTCGGCATGGTGCAGGAGTCCCTGGTCTACGCCATCGACGTCTAGCTCCCGTGTGACTCCCGTCTGACTCCCGTGCCGAACCAATTCGACGGAGATACTGCTCTAAAAACCCGGATCCGGACTGTTTCAGCCCGATTCCGGCAAAAACTCCGTCGAATTCGTTAGGGGCGCGGGCGGGAGCACAGCCCGGCCAGCCCGGCCAGCCCGGCCAGCGCGTTGGCGGCTCAGAGCGCGGGCACCGCCCGCAGCGCGGCATACGCGCGCCGCGGCCCGGCCCCGCACGCAAGGGACTCGCCGAGCCGGTCCAGCCGCAGCCGGGCGTCGCCGTGGAGGGCGAGCAGCGCCGCCGCCGCAACCCGGATCTCCTCGGCCGTCGCCGTGTTGGGCGCCAGGGCGAGCCCGAAACCGGCCCGCTCGATCGCCGCCCCCCCGGCGAACTGATCCGTTGAGAAGGGCAGCACCAGCAGCGGCACGGCCGAGGTCATGGCCTCGGTGACGCTGTTGTTGCCGCCGTGCGTCACCGCCAGGGCGGAGTGCCGCAGCACCGTCACCTGCGGGAGGAAGCCCCGCACCAGCCACGAGTCCGGCACGGGGCCGAGCTCGGCCGGGTCGGAGGCCCCGGTCGCGAGGGCGACCCGCACGTCGAGGGCGGCCAGCGCCTCGGCCACGCGGGCCAGCACGTCGGCCCGCACCGACAGGAAGCTGCCGAAGCTGACGTACACGATCGGCCGGTCGCTCTCCACCGCCAGCCACCGTTCCACCTCGTCGTCCACGGCCTCCGCGCGCACGGCGGAGCCGAGGAACGCGTGCGGAGGCAACAGGTCCGCCCGCTTCGGGTCGTGCAACTCGGCCGGATAGTTCAGCAGCAGGATGTCGCCGGCCTCCTGGAACGCATCCGTGCTCGGGATCATCGACGGGTCGAGGGCGAGGAGGGCGTCGTTCCACTGGCGGGTGAACGAGTCGCGCACGTCCTCGCAGGTGTGGTGCAGCGCGTCGAGCTCGGCGGGCTCGGGCGAGAAGGCGTCCGGCCACTCGGGCGGGTAGCCGTAGACCTCGTCGCCGACGGGCAGGGCAGACGGATGCCCGATCACGACGTCCGCATGCCGCACCCCCGCACTGAGCAGGGCCAGCCGGGCGCTGAACGCCAGGTGGTCGACGATCACGTGGTCCGGGCGCACCTCGGCGACGATCCGCTGCACCTCCCTCGCCACCTCCACCGGGTTCCAGAGCAGGTCGCTGCTGCGGGCCTCGGCCTGGAAGCGGAGGGTGTCGACCATGCCGCGGCGGGTGGCGTCGAAGAACCCGCGCAGGGCGTCGTCCTCGCCCTTGGGCTGTTCTTCGGCGCGGATCGTGCCGGGGTTGGAGCCGCGGCCCAGCTGCAAGTTCACCCGTTCGAAGCCGAAGGCCGTCACGATGTCGGCCGTGGCGGGGCCGCTGGCCACCACCACGCGTTCGCCCGCCTCCAACCAGGCTGTGCCGAGCGTGGCGAGCGGAAACAAGTGGGACGCGTAGTCCGGGCTGATGATGAGCAGCGTCATGAGGCGCTCAGCGCCCAGTCAGTCGGCTCGTCCGCGTCGGACGCATCGGAGACGTCCCGGTAGACGCGGGACAGGGTCGCGGCCATGGCCTGGATGGTGAACGAGCCGGCCACCATCGCCCCGGCGCGATCCGCGTACTCCGGCCCGAACGGCCCGGAGGCCAGCACCAGCGCCGCGGTGATCCCGGCGGAGAGGGCCGCCCGGTTGCCGGTGTCGACGAGGTACCCCGTCACTCCCTCCTCGACGTAGGTGGCCGGTCCGCCGGAGTTCGGGGCCACGACAGTGAGCCCGGACGCCATCGCCTCGAGCAGGGCGATGCCGAACTCCTCCTTCATGCTCGCGCAGACGTACACGCCGCCGGGCGCAGCCAGGCCCGGACGGCCGTAGCGCGCGGCGGCCAGCCAGCGGGCGACCGTGTCGTTGGTGCGGTGCCCGGCCAGCAGCAGCCCGTGCCCGGCCGCGTCCGCCAGCGGCACGACGGCGGCCATCGAGTCCAGCTGCCCCTGCTCGTCGAACGAGGGCGCGTTCAGGTCGCCGCCGAGCACGAGCAGGTTGCAGCTCGCTCGGAGGCCCGCGTCGGCAGCCCAGGCCTCCACCAGCGTCGCCATGCCCTTCACCCGGTGCAGCCGGCCGACGGTGACGGCGAGGGGCAGGCCCTGTCGGCTGGTCGGCAGGGTGGCCAGCAGGGCGTCGAGCTCGGCCACCGCCGGGGCGCCGTCCGATACGGATGCCGCGCCCGCCACATCCGCGGCCGCCACATCCGCGGCCGCCACAGCAGCGCCCGCAGCACCCGCAGCATCCGCCAGGGACCGCTCGATCACCGCGAGGTCGATGCCCTCCGCGATCACGGAGTGACGCTCGGGATGCTGCGAGATGTCGATGCCCACGAGGTCGCGCATGTCGCGCTGCAGGTCGGGCCGGGGGAAGAGCACGGTGTGCGCGGCATCCGCGGCCAGCCTCTGCACGAGCCGCGCCCGGAACCAGAAGTGCTCCGTCTCGTCGACCGTGCCAAAGTTGGCCCGGGTCAGCACCCCGGACGTGTCCAGGGAATGGATGACGCTGTGCGGGTCCGGCGCGACCGTGAACACGATCGGGATGTCGAGTTCCCGGGCGACGGTGGACGCCGCCAGGGTGCCGATGTCCGCCATCCGCAGGTGGATCGCGTCGACGGAACCCGCCGCACGCAGAATGCGACGGATGCCCCGCTGCGTCTCGATCCGCCGGGGCCAGGCGTCCACGGATGCCACCGGGTCACCCAGGAACGGAACGGTCGCGAACGCGTGGCCGGCGAGGGTCGAGCCGACCTCGGACAGGCAGGAGAGCCCGGCGGCGTGGTCACCCCGCGAGAGGGTGAGCACGCGTTCGACGGGCGACCCGGCCGGCCCGGCGACCAGGGCGTCGCCGAGGCGCACCAGCAGGGTCGCGATGCCGCCGTTATCACCGGACCCGACCTGGCTGAGCTCCCGGTCGATGTCGGCGTGCAGGAAGAGCTGTGCCACCGTGAGGCCCTGACTCCAGGGCGGGCGGGGATAGGTGGGCACGGTCAGGTCGACCAGGGCGAGCCTGGCGACATCCGCGAGCTCGTCGGACCCCTGGGACAGCTCGCTGACGATCCGGATGCTGGCCTCGTTCGGCCCGAGGTCGCCGAGGGCGGCGATCGCGGTCGCACGCACGGGCACCGATTCGGCGCGGTCCACGGCGACGCGGCGCAGCAGGCGCTCGGCGATGCGGCCGGCCGTGAGTCCCATCGTCTCGACCAGCCGGGCCCGGGCGGCGGGCTCGTGCACTCCGATCAGGGCGCCCTCCAGGGCGAGAGCCACATGCTCGGGAACCGACGAGCTCCACTGTTCCAGGGTGCGCTGCGCGATCATGCCGGAGAATCCGCCGGAAACGACCATGGTCAGGAGCCCGGCGAGCGCGTCGAAGCGGGGCAGGCGGGCACCGAACGCCCAGGCCGCGTGTTCCCGGATGAAGGGCGAGTCGTGCAGGAGCAGAGACACCAGGACTTCGTCGGCGGATTCGTCGAACACCTGGCCGAGCGAGTGGATGGCGGCGATGGCGGTGAGCTGGTCTCCGGCATCGAGGGCGGCCTGGGCGAGCAGGCGCACCGCGCGCACGCCGCCGTCCCGGCTCGCGGCGATGGTCAGGTTGTCCGCGCAGCGGATGCCGTCGAGGATCGACCTGCTCTGCCGCATCGTGTCCAACGTCGTATGAGTCCCCACGGTTGCCTCTCTGTTGGGCTGTCGAGTCTGTTGGGCTGTCGAGCTGTCGGCTGTCGAGCTCCCCTGGGCTGTCTTCCCAGGCCTGGCCGGGCACCTACGTGTCTAACCGGATGCAGACCAGCATCATTCCACGAACCCATCAAACGCCATATCCCTGACCAGTTGCTGCTGATCCGGCTGGGAATCACCCGGGACCCTTGCCGGCAGCGCGAGCCGGAGGGAGCAGGATGGAGGAATGACACGACGCGCTCCGATCGACGACATCAACGAAGACAACCTGGTCGTCAAGAAGCCGAAGAAGTCCGCGGCCGGCGTCGAGGCCGTCGCCGTCGCCCTCGAACGCGGCATCGCGCAGGCCGGCGTCGGCCGCACGGCCAAGGCGCTGCTCCGGCTGAACCAGCGCGACGGCACCGACTGCCCCGGCTGCGCCTGGCCGGAGTCGCAGGGCCACCGCAAGACGGCGGAGTTCTGCGAGAACGGCGCGAAGGCCGTCGCCGAGGAGAGCACCCTGCGTACCGTGACCCCGGCGTTCTGGGCCGAGCACTCGATCGAGGAACTCGCCACCAAGACCGAGTACTGGCTGGGCAACCAGGGCCGCATCACGCATCCGATGGTCATCCGTCCCGGCGACACGCACTACTCGCAGATCTCCTGGAACGCCGCGTTCGAACTCATCGGCGAGCAGATCCGCGCCACCGTGCCCGACCGCACCGTCTTCTACACCTCGGGCCGCACCGCGAACGAGTCGGCGTTCCTGTACCAGCTGTTCGCCCGCTCGATCGGCACGAACAACCTGCCCGACTGCTCCAACATGTGCCACGAATCCTCCGGAAGCGCACTGAACCCGACCATCGGCATCGGCAAGGGAACCGTGTCCCTCGAGGACCTCCACCAGGCCCAGCTGATCCTGGTCGTCGGCCAGAACCCCGGCACCAACCATCCACGGATGCTGTCGGCCCTGAAAGAGTGCAAGGACAACGGCGGCAAGATCGTCGCCGTCAACCCGCTGCCGGAGGCCGGGCTGTTCAACTTCAAGGACCCGCAGTCGGTGTCCGGACTGATCGGCGACGGCACCGCCCTCTCCGACGAGTACCTGCAGATCAAGGTCGGCGGCGACCTGGCCCTGTTCCAGGCCCTCGGCCACCTGCTGCTCGAAGAGGAAGAGCGCGTGCCCGGATCCGTCGTGGACGCTGAGTTCGTGGCGGCGAACACGCAGGGCCTCGAGGACTACCGCGCGGCCCGCAAGAGCATCGACTGGGCCGAGACCGAAAAGGCCACCGGCCTGAACGTGCTGCAGATCACCACCGTGGCGCGCATGATGGCGGACTCCAAGGCCACGATCATCTGCTGGGCGCTGGGCCTGACCCAGCAGCCGCACTCGGTGAACACGCTCAAGGAGATCATCAACCTGCTGCTGCTGCAGGGCAACTTCGGCAAGCCCGGCGCCGGCGCCTGCCCGGTGCGCGGCCACTCCAATGTGCAGGGCGACCGCACCATGGGCGTCTGGGAGAAGCCGAAGGAGGCGATGCTCGCCGCTTTGGACACGGAATTCGGCATCAACGCCCCGCGCGAGCACGGCCTCGACTCGGTGGACACGATTGCGGCGTTCGAGAACGACGACGTCGACGTGTTCGTCGCCATGGGCGGCAACTTCGTCCTCGCCGGCTCCGACACCGTGGCCCTGGAGACCGCGATGCAGCGGGTCGGGCTCACCGTGCACGTGTCGACCAAGCCGAACCGGTCGCACATCATGCACGGCCGGACCTCGCTGATCCTGCCGACGCTCGGGCGCACCGACACCGACGACAAGCATCCGGGCGGACGCCAGGTGCTCTCGGTCGAGGACTCGATGTCGGTCGTGCGCACCACGCAGGGGCGCCTCGACCCGGTCTCCGAACACCTGCTCGCCGAGCCGGTCATCGTCGCCCGGATGGCCAGCGCCACCCTCGGAGAGGACCACGTGATCGACTGGAAGGCCATGGCCGACGACTACGACGTCATCCGTGACCGCATCTCCCGGGTGATCCCCGGCTTCCAGGACTTCAACACGCGCCTCAAGACCAAGAACGGGTTCGTGCTGCCCAACCCGCCGCGGGACACCCGCAGCTTCGCCACGGACATCGGCCGGGCCCGGTTCACGGTCAGCCCGCTCGAGTACCTGACCCCGCCGCCCGGGCACCTGATCCTGCAGACGATGCGCAGCCACGACCAGTACAACACCACCTTCTACGGCCTGGACGATCGGTACCGCGGCATCTCCGGCGGCCGCCGCGTCATCCTGATCCACGAGGACGACGTGACCGAGCTGGGGTTCACGGACCGCGACATGGTCGACGTGATCAGCACCTTCCGGGGCGAGGAACGCCGCGCCAACGAGTTCCGCCTGGTGGTCTACCCCACTCCGCGGGGCTGCGCGGCGGCGTACTTCCCCGAGGCGAACGCCCTGGTGCACCGCGAGCTCGTCGCGCGCGAGTCGAACACCCCCGGCTACAAGGCCATGTCGGTGCGGTTCATCCCGCACGAAACCGTGCCCGCCTAGCCGAGCGCGCCCTTCACCGTCACAGCGCGGTGCTGCTGCTGAACCAATTCGACGGAGATTCTCGGCTAAAACCGCTGTTCTGGGGTTGCCAGGGCCGATTTGGCCAAAATCTCCGTCGAATTCGTTCGGGACGCGGGGCGGCAACACCTTACGGGTGGGGGCCCGGCCGAACACAGGGCGCCCCGACCGAGGCCAGGTTGGCCCGACCGAGGCTAGGTTGGCTGGACTGACCGCACACGGAGGTGCCCATGGAGCAACGCAGCTGGTCCGGCCACGTCTTCATCGCGACGAGCGTGGACGGTTTCATCGCCCGCAGCAACGGCGACATCAACTGGCTCACCGACACGCCCGGCGAGACGCCCGGCGACGACGAGTTCTTCGCCTCCGTCGACCATCTCCTGATGGGGAGGGCGACCTACGAGAAGGTACTCAGCTTCAACCGGTGGCCCTACGGCAGCACACCGGTGCTGGTGCTCAGCAGCACGCTGATGCCGGCCACCCAGGCAGCGACCGACGGCCAGAGCATCCGCGTCGTGCGCACGCTCGCGGAGGCGGTGTCCGTGCTCAACGAGGCGGGAGCCGCCCGTGTCTACCTCGACGGCGGCAAGGTCGTGCGGGCCTGTTTGGCCGCCGACCTCGTCGACGACCTGGTCATCACCCGGATCCCGGTGCTGCTGGGCGACGGCATCCCGCTTTTCGGCGCTCTTCCCGGGGCGCTCCCGGCGGACATCCGGCTGCAGACCCTCTCGGCTGGGCAGATCAGCGGGGGCATGATCCAGGAGCGCTATTCGGTCGTGCGCTGAGCTTCGAGCCGACTCAGCCCGCGATGACCGCCCGGCTGCGCGCGGCGCTTTCGCTGTCGATCCGCTCGGCCCCGGCGTAGATCACCATCGAGTCGCCACGCAGGAACCCGACCAGGGTCATCCCGACCTCGGCCGCGAACTCCGCGGCCAGCGACGATGGCGCGGAGACGGCGGCGAGCACCGGGATTCCGGCCATCATCGCCTTCTGCGCAAGCTCGAAACTGGCCCGGCTCGACACCATCAGCACCGTGCCGGAGAGCGGCAGCAGGTTCTCCTTGAGCGCCCAGCCGATGACCTTGTCGACCGCATTGTGACGGCCGACGTCCTCGCGCAGCACCAGCATCCGCCCGGTGGCGCCGTCGAAGAGGGCCGCCGCGTGGATGCCGCCGGTCTTCTCGAACACGGCCTGCGCTTCCCGCAGCGCGTCGGGGAAGGTGATGAGCAGTTCCGCGCTGACCCGCAGGGGGTCCTCCGCCACCGGGAACGACGATTTCGTGCGCACGGCGTCGATGCTGGCCTTGCCGCACAGCCCGCAGGAGCTGGTCGTGAGGAACGAGCGTTCCAGGCTCGGGTCCGGCGGCCGCACACCCGGTGCGAGCGACACATCGAGCACGTTGTAGGTGTTCTCGCCCTCGTCGTCGGTGGCGCCGGCGCAGTACCGCGCGGTGAAGAAGTGCTCGCCCCGAGTGATCACGCCCTCCGACACCAGGAACCCGGCGGCCAGGTCGTAGTCGTTGCCGGGGGTGCGCATCGTGACGGCGAGCGAACGGCCGTTCACGCGGATCTCCAACGGTTCTTCGGCCGCCAGCACGTCTTCCCTGGTGGTGGGGTTCTGGCCCACCGTCAGCCGCACGACCTTGCGCCGCACCGTGATTCTGCTCAAATCAGTCACCCGCCAATGTAGGACATTTCGATTCTTTTCTTGCCGGATGCCCGCAGGCCCCCGGTCTGCGAGCTGCGCAGCTCCGAGTAGCGGTCGGTGCGCTCACGCCAGATCTGCGCCATCACGGTGGACAGCTGCTCGTCGGTGCAGCCGCCGCGCATCAGGGCCCGCAGGTCGTGCCCTTCGGTCGCGAACAGACAGGTGAAGAGCTTACCGTCGGTGGAGACCCGCGCCCGCGAGCAGGAGTGGCAGAACGACTGGGTGACGCTGGAGATGACCCCGATCTCGCCACCGCCGTCGCGGTACCGCCAGCGCCGGCTGGTCTCGCCGCTGTAGTTGGGCGAGACCTCCTCCAGGGGCAGCTCGGCGTTGATGCGTGCCACGACCTCGGAGGAGGGCACCACCGCGCCCATCTCCCAGCCGTTGCTGGAGCCGACATCCATGAACTCGATGAAACGCAGGATGTAGGGCGTGTCCTTGAAATGGCGGGCCATGGCCACGATGTCCTGGTCGTTCTGGCCGCGTTTCAGCACCATGTTGATCTTGATCGGCCCGAGGCCCACCGAGTGGGCCACGTCGAGGCCGTGCAGCACCTTGGCGACCGGGAACTTCACGTCGTTCATGGCCTTGAAGGTGGCGTCGTCGAGCGAGTCCAGGGACACCGTCACCCGCCGCAGCCCGGCATCCTTCAGCGCCTGGGCCTTCAGCGCCAGCACGGAACCGTTGGTGGTCAGGGCGATGTCGACTTCGCGGCCGTCCGGGGTGCGCAGCGCGGCCAGCATCGCGACGAGTTCTTCGAGCCCCTTGCGCAGCAGCGGTTCGCCGCCGGTCAGGCGGATCTTCTCGACCCCGTGAGCGACGCTGATCCGGGCCAGCCGGGTGATCTCCTCGAAGGAGAGCAGCTCATCGCGGTCCATGAACGCGAAGTCCTTGCCGAAGACCTCTTTGGGCATGCAGTAGACGCAGCGGAAGTTGCACCGGTCGGTGACCGAGATGCGCAGGTCGTGCAGCGGGCGGGCGTACCGGTCGGTGACCAGACCGGTCGGCTGTTCCACGGCGACCGGGATGTCGGTGAGGGCACTGAAGTAGCGGGGAACGGGTGCGGTGATGTCGACTCCGGTCATGTCTCCACACTAACTGCCGCCCCGAGCGGCAAAAGGTCGCCGGGACGGTGAGAAATCCCCGGGACGCGAAACCCGGCCGGGGCGAACCGCCGGTCGGGTTTCCCGTTTGGTGGGGCGCGGTTACTTGATGTACTGGTTCGGGTTCAGCACGTACTTGACAGACTTGCCGGCGTCGAACTCGGCGTACCCGCGCGGGGCATCGTCCAGGCTGATCGCCTGGGCGTTCACGGCCTTGGCGATCTGCACCTTGTCATGCAGGATCGCCATCATCAGCCCCCGGTTGTACTTCATCACCGGGCACTGACCGGTGGTGAAGGAGAGGGACTTGGCCCAGCCCAGGCCCAGCCGGATGGACAGCGAGCCGACCTTCGCCGCCTCGTCCACCCCGCCCGGGTCACCGGTGACGTAGAGCCCCGGGATGCCCAGGCCGCCACCGGCGGCGGTGACCGTCATCAGCGAGTTGAGCACCGTGGCCGGGCGCTCCGTGCCCGCGTCCTTGCCGTGGCCACGGGCCTCGAACCCGACGGCATCCACACCGCAGTCGACCGTGGGTTCACCCAAAATCTGCTCGATCTGGTCCTGTGGTTCGCCCTTCCGCAGGTCGATGGTCTCACAGCCGAAGCTGCGGGCCTGGGCCAGCCGCTCTTCGTTGAGATCGGCGACGATCACGACGGCGGCCCCGAGCAGCTGAGCGGATGCCGCCGCAGCCAGGCCCACCGGTCCGGCGCCGGCGACGTAGACGGTCGACCCGACCCCGACTCCGGCGCTGTACGCGCCGTGGAATCCGGTCGGGAAGATGTCGGAGAGCATGGTGAGGTCCATGATCTTCTCCAGCGCCTGGTCCCGGTCCGGGAACTTCAGCAGGTTCCAGTCCGCATACGGCACCAGCACGTACTCGGCCTGGCCGCCGACCCAGCCGCCCATGTCGACGTAGCCGTAGGCGCTGCCCGGGCGGTCCGGGTTGACGTTGAGGCAGATCCCGGTCTTGCGCTCCTTACAGTTGCGACAACGGCCGCAGGAGATGTTGAACGGCACCGAGACGATGTCGCCGACCTTGATGAACTCGACGTCGGGCCCGCACTCGACCACCTCGCCGGTGATCTCGTGGCCGAGCACCAGGTCCATCGGTGCGGTCGTGCGCCCGCGGACCATGTGCTGGTCCGAGCCGCAGATGTTCGTCGTGACGGTCTTGAGGATGACCCCGTGCGGCACCTTCCGGCCGACGTTGGCCGGGTTCACGCCCGGCCCGTCCTTCAGCTCGAAGGTGGGGTAGTCGATGTCGATGACCTCGACGACGCCTGGGCTCTTGTAGGCAACTGCTCTGTTTCCAGTCATGAAGTACCTTCCTAGTTCCTGATTGCTTTCCTCGTGGCGCGGCCACTGCGGTCGCGCGAGAGTGCATGGGTGTCTCTAGTTGGATCCCTTTTCGTGGTGCGATCCCTAGGTGACTACAGATGGCCTGAGAATTCAAGGTGTTTGCCGGAGTTCGCCCGGATGGGTATTCACCGCACGCCCCCAGCGCCTACCGTGGTAGTCATGGCCATACCTCCCCTCGTCGAGCCGGTCGCCCGGCTCAGCGCCGCCGAATCCGTCCGCACCGCACGCCAGCGTCGCCTGCCCCAGCTGAACGAGCTCGGCCAGCGCCGGCTCGCCAACGCCCGGGTGCTGGTGCTCGGCGCCGGCGGTCTCGGTTCCCCCGCGCTGGTCTACCTGGCCGCGGCCGGGGTCGGCACCATCGGCATCGTCGACAGCGACGACGTCGAACCCAGCAACCTGCAGCGCCAGATCGTGCACGGCCAGGCGGATGTCGGCCGGCCCAAGGTGGTCAGCGCGGCCGAGTCGATCGCGGCCATCGCGCCGGAGACCGTGGTCGTGCAGCACGGCGAGCGGCTCGACGCCGGCAACGCCGCCACCATCCTCGGCGGCTACGACGTCATCATCGACGGCACCGACAACTTCCCGACCCGGTTCCTGGTCAACGACACCTGCGCGGCCCTGGGCCTGCCGCTGGTGTGGGCATCCGTGCTGCGCTTCGACGCGCAGCTGTCGGTGTTCTGGGCCACCCCGCCGGCAGGGAGCGGCCTCACCGGGGTTCACCTGCGCGACCTCTTCCCGACCCCGCCCGCCGAGGGCGAGGTGCCCAACTGCGCGGAGGCCGGCGTTCTCGGCGCGCTCTGCGGCCAGGTCGGTTCGCTGATGGCCACCGAGGCCATCAAGCTCATCGCCGGGATCGGCACCCCGCTGATCGGGCGCATCCTCGTCATCGACGCCCTGTCGGGGCGGTTCACCGAGGTTCCCCTGCTCGGCACCGGCATCGCCGCGGCCGACCCGAACCCGCCCGCGACAGCCGCCGCCGCGCCCAACGCCTGGCCGACGATCACCCCGGTCGAGCTCGTCGCCCGTCTGGGCGCCCGGGCGAAGAGCACCGACGCGTTCCTGGTCGTCGACGTGCGCGAACCGGACGAACACACCGAGAGCGCCATCCCGGATGCCGTACTGCTCCCCCTCGCCGAACTGCTCACCGCCGAGGGAATGGCCACCCTTCCCCGCGACGTGCCGCTGGTGCTGCACTGCCACACCGGCACGCGTGCGGCCCGCGCCGCGACCGCGCTCCAAGCGGCCGGCTTCACCGACCTCACCCTGCTCGACGGCGGAATCGTCGCCTGGGACGCCGCCGTCGCCGCCCGCACCGCCCCCGGCCTCGGCAGCAAGTGGTCCAGGGAGTGGTCGGCCACCTGGTCGCCGGAATGGTCCACCGAGGCCAGGAGCTGACCGTGGCCGAGGGAACGCACCGGCACGATCACGGCGGCAGGCACACCCACGAGCACGTCGCCGACGGCTGCTCCGTCCCCGCCTCGGCCCGCACCGTGGCCGAGCAGCTGGCCGCCGTGCTCGCCGCGGTCGCCCCGCTGCCGCCGGCGCTGGTGTCCCTGGACGAGGCCCTCGGGCTCGTGCTCGCCGAGGACATCCGGAGCGCCACGGACACCCCGCCGTTCGACAACTCGGCCATGGACGGCTATGCCGTGCGACGCGCGGACCTGCTCGGGGCCACGGAACAGACCCCGGTCTCCCTGCCGGTGGTCGCCGACCTCGCCGCCGGCACGGCGCAGAATCCGCGCCTGGAAACCGGCCAGGTCGCGCGCATCATGACCGGGGCGCCGATCCCTGACGGGGCGGATGCCGTGGTGCCGATCGAGGACACCGACCAGGGCACACAGACGGTCCAGGTTATGCGCCCGCCCGGCCCGGCCGCGCACATCCGTCGCGCCGGCGAGGACGCGCACGCGGGCGACACCGTGCTGACCCGCGGGTCCGAGCTCTGGCCCACCCGGATCGCCGCCGCCGCGAGTGCCGGCACGTCCGGCCTGCGGGCCCACCCCGCCCCGCGCGTGGCCGTGATCTCCACCGGCAGCGAACTCGTCACGCCGGGCGAACCGACCCGGCGCGGCCAGATCCCCGATTCCAATTCGTACCTGCTCGCCGCTGCCGTCGCCGAGGCCGGCGGGGTGCCGATCCGGCTGGGCGCGGTGCCCGACGACGAGAACACCCTCCGCAGCCTGCTCACCAGCCTCGCCGGCACCGTCGACGCGATCGTGCTGTCGGGCGGCGTGAGCGTGGGCGCGTACGACGTGGTGAAGGCCGTGCTGGCCCCGCTCGGCACGGTGCGGTTCGGCCCGGTGAAGATGCAGCCCGGCAAGCCGCAGGGCTTCGGCCGGTGGCCCGCCGACGCGGACGGAACCGACGGCCCGGTCATCTTCGCCCTCCCCGGCAACCCGGTGAGCGCCTTCGTCTCGTTCGAGGCGTTCGTGCGACCGGCCCTGCGCCGGATGGGCGGGCACAGCGAGCTGTTCCGGCCCACCGTGGACGCCGTCGCCGCCGAAAGCTGGGCTTCCCCGGCCGGCCGCGCCCAGTACATGCCCGTCATGCTCCGCCGGGACGGCACGCGCACACTCGCCCGCCGCGCCGCGGCCGGCGGGTCCGGCTCGCACCTCGTGGCCGGTCTCGGCCAGGCCCAGGGACTTGCCATCGTGCCGGAGGACGTCACCCGGATTGACGAGGGTGGGCCCGTCACTGTCATGCTGGTGACATGACCGCACGCGACACGCCCGCACACCCCTTCACCCACCTCGATTCCGCCGGCCAGGCCCGAATGGTCGACGTCACCGACAAGGTGCCCACCGTGCGCAGCGCGACCGCGGCCGGTTTCGTGGCCTGCGGCCCGAAGGTCGTCGCCGCCCTCCGCGACGGCAGCACCCCGAAAGGCGACGTGCTGGCCGTGGCCCGCATCGCCGGCATCCAGGGCGCCAAGAAATGCGCCGACCTGCTCCCCCTCGCGCACGTGATCGGGGTGCACGGCGCCGCCGTCGACCTCGTGGTCGAGGATGCGGGCGTGCGGATCATCGCCACGGTGCGCACGGCCGACCGCACCGGCGTCGAGATGGAAGCGCTGACCGCGGTGTCGGTGGCGGCGCTGGCCGTCGTCGACATGGTCAAGGGACTCGACAAGTCGGTCATGATCGAGAACGTGCGGCTGATCACCAAGACCGGCGGCAAGTCCGGCGACTGGCACCGCCCGGCGGGGTCGTCGGGCGACTAGCCATGAGCGTCGACCTGATCGTGCTCGCCGGCGGCCGCGGCAGCCGGCTCGACGGCGCGCTCAAGCCCGCAGTGGAGGTGGCCGGCCGGTCCCTGCTGTCCCGGGTGCTGGACGCCCGCGGGCTGGCGCGACGGGTCGTCGTGGTGGGGCCGGACTCGGCCCGCCCCGCCGCGGGCGAGGCCGTGCCCGCGGCGGCCTGGACCCTGGAGGACCCACCGTTCGGCGGGCCCGTCGCCGGGATCGTCGCCGGGCTGGCTGCGCTGGACCGGCCCGCGGCATCCGTTGTCGCGGCCGAGTGGGTGCTGGTGCTGGCCTGTGACCTGCCCTGGGCCGCGGATGCCGCGCGCCTGCTGGTGCCGGCGGCGACCGACCCGGGGCTGCCGGCATCCGTTCACGGCCTGCACCTCACCGACGAGGGCGGCCGGGCGCAGTGGCTCGCCGCGATCTACCGTCTGGCTCCCCTGCGGGCGGCCGCGGGCCGGCTCGGCGCCGACGCGCACGGTTCGAGCATGCGTGACCTGCTGGCCCCGCTCACCCTGCGCGGCATCCGGGACGCCGCCGGCGCGGGCAGCGACGTGGACACGTGGCAGGATGTGGAGAGGAGCTCCGCACTCCTGCTCACCGAGGCCGACCCCGTCGCGGAGCAATCCGATGAGGAGTGAAACCGAATGAGCACCTCCGCCCCGCTTCCCCCCGAGGCCCTCGACGACTGGCTGGCGGCCCTCGCCGCGCGGCTGGGCCTCGACCCGGCCGACGTCCCGGTGGGCACCCTGCTCGACGTGGCCCGCGACGTGGCCCACAATGTGGCCCGGCCCGCCGCGCCGCTGAGCACGTTCCTGGTCGGGCTGGCCGCCGCCCGCGCCGGGGGTACCGCCGCCGACATTGAACGCGCCTCCGCCCTGGCCACCGAGCTCGCCCTGGCATGGCCGGCCGACTACCCGGACACGACCCGCTGATGGCCACGGTGCGCTTCTTCGCGGCCGCCGCCGAGGCCGCCGCCACCGACGGCACCGCCCTCGACGCGGCCACGATCGGCGACCTGCGCGCCCGGCTCGTGGCCCGCTACGGGGCCGAGTTCGAACGCATCCTGAACCGGTGCTCGCTGCTGGTGAACGGCACCCGGGCCACGGATGACGCGGTGCCGCTCGCCGGCAGCGACGCCGTCGACGTGCTGCCGCCCTTCGCCGGCGGCTGACCCGGCCCGCCACCGTTCGGCTACCGCCGGGACGAGGTTCGAGCCGGACCGGATCGGAATCATTTTTCACGGTGTTCGCGCGTTGTCGCATCCCGGCCGGCCGGTCAAGGTGGTAGCTATGCGGGCCTTTGGCGCCCGGCAGCGCACCCGGACGAAGGAAGAACATGTCTGTCGCACCGCCCACGCAGTACGCCGCGAACCTCCAACCGGACCTGTCGAACTGGGACCCGGAACACGACGAGACCTGGGATCCGAAGCTCGCCTGGCGCACCCTCTGGATCACCACCTTCAGCCTGACGCTCAGTTTCGCCACCTGGTACCTCGTCAGCGCGATCGCGCCGCGCCTGAACGACATCGGCTACTCGCTGACTCCCGGCCAGCTGTACTGGCTGGTGGCCCTGCCCGGACTCGCCGGCGGCCTGCTGCGCCTGGTCTTCATGTTCCTGCCGCCGATGATGGGCACCCGGGCCCTCGTGGCCATGTCCTCGGCCCTGCTCGTACTGCCCATGATCGGCTGGACCCTCGCCGCCCGCGACACCTCCACCCCGTACTGGGTGCTGCTCGCGCTGTCCTTCTCGGCCGGAATCGGCGGCGGCACGTTCTCCGGCTTCATGGCATCCACCAGCTATTTCTTTCCCAAACGCCTCGCCGGCACCGCGCTCGGCCTGCAGGCCGGCCTCGGCAACTTCGGCATCGGCCTGATGCAGCTGCTGCTGCCCTGGGTCGTGGGCTTCGGCCTCCTCGGCACGGCGGCCCTCACCCCGCAGAGCAGCGCCGCGGGCGACCTGGTCTGGCTGCACAACGGCGGCCTGGTGCTCATCCCCTGGGCGCTGCTCGCCGTCGTGCTCTCGGTCGTGTACCTGCGGCGGGTGCCGGTCACGGCCAACTTCCGCCAGCAGATGGACATCTTCGGGGTCAAGCACACCTGGATCATGACGGCCATCTACCTGATGAGCTTCGGCGCCTACAGCGGCCTGGCCGCCCAGATGGGCCTGATCATCCTCAACGTCTACGGCGACTTCCCGGATGCCCCGAACCCGCTCGCGTTCGCGTTCATCGGTCCCGTCGTGGGCGCCCTGGTGCGCGCGGCCAGCGGGCCGTTCTGCGACCGGTGGGGCGGCGCGATCTTCACCTTCGTCGGCGGCCTCGGCATGGTGGCGGGAACCGCGTTCACGTCCTTCTTCCTCACCCCGACCAGCGTGGACGAGTTCTGGGGCTTCCTCGCCGGCATGATCGTGATCTTCTTCTTCGCGGGACTGGCCAACGCCGGCACGTTCAAGCAGATGCCGATGATCTTCCCTAAGCGACAGGCCGGCGGCGCCATCGCCTGGACCTCCGCGATCGCGGCCTTCGGCCCGTTCATCGTCGGCATCTCGCTCACGGCCATCAGCCCGACCGCGTTCTTCATCGGCTGCACCGTGTTCTGCGTCTTCTGCACCTGGCTCGTTTGGTTCTACTACGCCCGCAAGGGCGCTCCCTTCCCCAGCTGACCGCGCCGCGCCGCGCCCTAACGAATTCGACGGAGATTCTGCCCGAATCGGCCCCAGATACCCCGAAGACGCGCTTTTACAGCAAAATCTCCGTCGAATTGGTTCCGCGCCGGGGGCGGCGGCCGGGGGCGGCCGGCTGCCGCGGTTCCCTCGGCGGCACCATCGACGTATTCTGGGCAAAAAACGGAGGACGTCATGCGAGCACTCGTGGTCTACGAATCCCAATGGGGCAACACCGAGCAGGTCGCGCGTGCGATCGCCGCCGAACTCGGCACCGCCATGGAGGTGGAGGTCGTCGACACCGACAGCGCTCCAGCGTCGGCCGACGGCTACGACCTCCTGCTGGTCGGCGGCCCGACGCACGCCTTCTCGATGAGCCGGCCGAACACCCGGCAGGATGCCGTGAACCAGCATGAGGCGCCCCGGTTGCCGACTCGAGGCATCCGGGAATGGCTGGACGGCCTCGCCCCGGTGACGGGTGTCAAGGCCGCGACCTTCGACACCCGCGCGAACGCGCCGCGCCTGCCGGGCTCAGCGGCCCGGGCGGCGAAGCAGGAGTTGAAGAGCCTCGGCTTCGAGATCGTGGTCAAGCAGATGAGCTTCCACGTGCACGGCTACGCCGGCCCGCTCGTGGACGGCGAGCTCGAGCGGGCCGTCGAGTGGGCGCACGAAGTCTCCAGCGGCCTCACCTCCGCGGACACCCAGTAAGTCTCAGAGCACATGGGTGTCTGAGTACCTGGAAAGAAGCCTCCAGCGGCGAACGGATGACCCGGTCGCCGCTGGAGGCTGGGGAACGTCTGACGGCCGCGGAACGGCCAGTGCCGGCTCAGTCCTTGTTGCCGGCGGGCGCCGGTGTGCCCATGTCATCGGACCAGACGGCGGTCGCGCCGCTGTGGCCGATGCGGATGGCCTGCACAGTGGTGCCGGTGGAGGCGAGCAGGGCGGCCGCGGCCAGGACGATGGCGACCCACCTCGGGGCGCGGCGCGTGGAGCCCCGGCCGAAGATCTCCCGGTAGTTCCACCAGAGCAGCACGCCGGCGACCACGGCCAGACCGATCCCACGGCAGCAGGCCCTCGGCCAGGTCGGCGTGCGTCTCGATCAGGGCGCTCTCGGAGACCCGCTCCTCGAGTGCTTCGCCGGACTGGGTCGACAACGGCACGAGAACGACGGCGGCCAGGGCCAGCAGCAGCGGAAGGAATCTGGCCCACTTGCGGAAGCGGGGCCACAGGGCGGCAACGACGATGACAAGGGCTGCAGTGGGAACGACGACCTCGGTGGCGTGCACGATGAGGGGGTGAACGGGCAGACCGGCGATGGTGTCGAGCAGCGCTTCGAACATGGTTCTCCTTGTGGGCGTCACCGGGCAGGCACGTGTGTGAGCCCGTACTCTCGCAATGCTAAGCACGGGGAGCCGTACCTCGCCACGACGTGCAGCCTTCCCTCAGTAGCCCGCGCGGCGGGTCGCTGCACAACGGGTCGAAACGAAGGGACAGCATCTTGGCCAGACTCGTCTACACCGGGATCACGTCGCTCGACGGCTACGTGGTGGGCCCGACCTGGCCGCACGGATGATCCGGGCCGGCCTGGTGGACGAGTTCCGGCTGCTCGTCTCGCCGATCATGCTCGGCGGCGGCCACTCCCACTTCCCGAACGGAGTGCGCGTGCCGCTGCAGCTGCTCGCCGACCGCCGTTTCGGCAACGGCGTCGTCTTCGTCCGCTATCGCGCCGAACCGTGAGTCTCGCCCCTATTTTTTCGATTTACCGGGTCTTTTCTCACGGTTCGGCGAAGAACTAGACGCCTTCGATTGCCTGCAGGCGGCCGGAACCGACCGCCCCGGCGAACAGGGCGTAGTCCCGGTCGTTCTGGTCGGCGTAGCGCTCGGAGAAATCGGTGACCGATTTATCGAACTTGTCGCTCTTGCCGAGGTAGGCCGCGATCGCGATCGGGTCGCCCGAGCGGGCGTACGCCCGAGCGGGCGTACGCCCGAGCGGGCGTACGCCCGCTCGAGCGTCCAGCCGCAGGCGTGGGCGTACAGCGACAGGCCGGCCGGTTTCAGCGATTCGACCTCGGCAGACCCCTTCATGTCGCGCAGCTGCCGGCAGTACATGAAGCGGTTCTCCTGCACGCCCTTCGTCCAGCCCAGGTAGATGTCACTGGCGGCCTGCATCAGCCGTTGGCCCTGCACGACCCGCTCCCCCGGTTGCTTGTAACGACTCTTCGGCAGGTGGTCTTCCAGAACGGATGCCGTGGCCTCCTTGATCTGCAGGAAGAGCGGGTCCTGTTCATCTCGCCCCTGGAGCAGGGCGATGAAGGAGCGGGTGCCGACACTGCCGACACCCACCACCTTGCGGGCCACGTCGACCAGCTGGAACTGCTCGAGCAGATGACGGCGGTCGTCCGGAAGGGTGACCCGGTAGGCGCGCAACTGGTCGAGGATAGCGCGCCGGGTCTCCTCGGCTGACATCCCGAACGCGTCGAGGAGCCCTCGGGCGGGGATGACGATCGGCGGCTGACTCACGATCCGGTACTGCCCGTTGTCGAACTCGGCGAGTTTGGAGAGAGCCTGCAGGCTATCCCTGGTGCGGGCCTTCGCCGAGTTGCGCTGCATTGTCTTCTCGATGGTCCGGTTCAGTTTCCGCTGCTTGCCTGTCCCGGCGCCCACGGACTGTTGGAGGACCTTCGTCAGGTCCTCCTGTGACAACCGGGCGTACCAGATGTCCATGGTGCGCATCTGGGCGAACGAGGCCATGGCCTCTCGATACGCACGGACCGCCGCGAGGGTCACATCCCGGGCGCCGGACGCGCTGAAGCCGTTGTTTCGGGCTGCGATCGTGAAACTGGCGGTCATCCGCAGCACGTCGTACTCGAACGGACCGGGGAGCGTCTCATCGAAGTCGTTGAGGTCGAAGAGGAGCAGCCGCTCGGGTGACACGAACACGCCGAAATTGGAGAGGTGGGCGTCACCGCATTGCTGGGCGATCAGGCCCGCCCGGGGCGTGTCCGTGAGGTCGGTCGCCATGATCTTGGCCGCACCGCGGTAGAAGGTGAAGGGGGAAACCAGCATCCGGTCGTGCCGAACCGGCACCAGGTCCTGCTCCCTGGTGGTGTTCTGAGCCTCGAGCAGCGACGGCGGGTCCGGCCGGTCGGCGGCGGGAACCCAGCCCCGATGACTGGTGAGGGGCGTGCGCTCCCGCGCGCTCCTGCCGCGGGCTTTCCGCTCCTCAACGCTGAGGTGCTGCGCTTTGGGCGCGGTCATGATCGGAGACCTTTCGGCTGCACTGCAATCGGCGGGTGAGAACATCTCCACGATTGCCCGGCCGCGCGCCGGCGTCAATGTCTCCGGGCCGGGCGGCTAACGGCGACTGCCCTCCCGATGGCGGGTGCCGCGTGGCAGCTCGCTCTTCTCCCAGCCGCGGCGGGCCTTCACTGCACCCGCGCCGCGGTGGCCGTTCCGCGAACGGTAGACGATGTAGGGCCGCACGAAGTAGCCGAGCGGCGCCGAGAAGACGTGCACCAGGCGACTGAACGGCCACAGCAGGAACAGGGCCGTCGCCGAGAGCACGTGCAGCTGGAAGAAGAACGGCACGCCGCTCATCAGCGACGGGTCCGGCTGGAAACCGTAGAGGCTGCGGAGCCAGGGCGAGATCGACCCGCGGTAGTCGTAGCCGGCGCCGAGCACCTGGTAGAGCACCGTGGCCGTGGTGCCGAAGGCGATGGTGCCGGCGAGGAAGAGGTACATCACCTTGTCCATCGCGGTCGTGACCAGTTTGACCCGGGCGACCAGGCGCCGACGAACCAGCAGGATGACCAGGCCCGCGATGGTCAGCACCGCCGCGATGCTGCCCAGCCAGGTGGCCCCCAGGTGGTACAAATGCTCGGTGACGCCGAATAACTCGAGCCAGGGCTTGGGGATGAACAGGCCCACGAGGTGGCCGCCGAAGACCATCAGGATGCCGTAGTGGAACATCGGCGAGCCCCAGCGCAGCCACTTGTTCTCGTAGGTCTGGCTCGACCGGGACGTCCAGCCGAACTGGTCGAACCGGTAGCGCAGCAGGTGGCCGACGATGAAGACGACGGCCGCGGCGTAGGGGAACGCCACCCAGAGCAGAATGTCGAGCGGGGTCATACCCGTACGTCCTCACTGTTCGCGGCGGACGGCGAGAACGGTTTGAGATTGCCGAGAAAGGTCATGCCGACCGTCTCGGTGGGCGGTCCCTCGTTGACGAGGTCCAGGTAGCGCTGACGGGTTTCCTCGTCGATCTTCGGCAGCGACAGGGACACCACCTCCACGACGTGCGCGTAGGGGCTCGGCACCGCCTCGAGGGCCGTGCGGAGCACCTCGATGCCGTCGCGGTGGGCGGCGAGCAACTCCTGGGCGATCGGCGACTCGCTGAGGGCCGAGAATTCCAGCACCATCGGCAGGTAGTCGGGCAGTTCGTCCGCCGCCACCTCCCAGCCGGCCGCGCGGTAGGCCTCGACGAAGCGCACCAGCGCCATTCCGCGCCGGCGAGTGTCCCCCGCCGCGTAGTAGCTCAGGTACGGACAGCACTTGCGCTTGAGGTCGAACGTGGCCGTGAAGTGGATCTCCAGCTCCTGCTGGCTCATCGCATCCGCCGCCGTCAGGAACGCCTCGAAGGCGTGGCGGAGCGGATCCGGCAGCAGCGTCACCGACGCGGCCACGGCCGAAAAGCGCGCCCGGCGCTCCTCGCTGGGGTAGTCCAGCAGGATCGACGCCGCCATGTGCGCCATCCGGCCGTCCTCCGCGGACAACGGCAGGGCTGTCACCTTGCGGACCGGCAGCTTCGGCAGCCTCATGCGGGGCTCCCGGGGGCGCCGTCGGCGGTTCTGGGCGGGAACATGCCCTTCGGCACGCCTCCGCCGGTCCAGTTGAGCAGGTTGACCCGGCCCGGCGTGGTGGGCCGGGTGCGTTCCCCGCCCTTGCCGACCATCTCGTTGTAGTTGTCGACGGTCGCGTTCAAAGGCATGCCCGGGGTCTTCCCGTAGGGGCCCGCCGCCGTGGCCGCGGTGGGCCCGCCCATGCCGGGGCCGCCGTCGGTGTCGAGCGAGCAGGCGAGTTCCTCCAGCTCGCGCGCCGTCTCGACGTGCGCCTTCGGGATGACGTAGCGGTCCTCGTACTTGGCGATCGCCAGCAGGCGGTACATCGCCTCGATCTCGGTGCCGGTCATGCCGACCGCGGCCGGGATCGACTCGTCGCGGGGGCGCCCCAGGTTGATGTCGCGCATGTAGGACCGCATCGCGGCGAGCTTGCGCAGGGAGGACTCGACCGGAACGACGTCCCCGGCCGAGAACAGGCCGGCCAGGTACTCCACCGGGATGCGGAGCTTGTCGATGGCGGCGAACAGGGTGCGGGCATCCTCGCCGTCGTTGTTGGTGGTCGAGATGACGTCGACCACCGGGGACAGCGGCGGGATGTACCAGACCATGGGCATGGTGCGGTACTCCGGGTGCAGCGGCAGGGCCACCTTGTACTCGGAGATGAGCTTGTAGATGGGGCTGTTCTGGGCGGCGAGGATCCAGTCGTCCTCCATGCCCTCCGCCTTCGCCGCGGCGATCACCTCCGGGTCAAACGGGTCGAGGAAGCAGGCGCGCTGGGCATCCAGCAGGTCGTGCTCGTTCTCGACCGAGGCCTGCGCGAGGACCGCGTCGGCGTCGTAGAGCATCAGGCCCAGGTAGCGCAGCCGGCCGACGCAGGTCTCGGAGCAGATGGTGGGCTTGCCCTGCTCGATCAACGGGTAGCAGAGAGTGCACTTCTCCGCTTTGCCGGTCTTGTGGTTGAAGTAGACCTTCTTGTAGGGGCAGGCGGAGACGCACATGCGCCAGCCGCGGCATCCGTCTTCATCGACGAGCACGATGCCGTCTTCTTCGCGCTTGTACATCGCGCCCGAGGGGCAGGCGGCGACGCAGGCGGGGTTCAGACAGTGCTCGCAGATGCGCGGCAGGTAGAACATGAAGGTGTTCTCGAACTCCATCTTCACGTGCTCGCTCATGGTGGCGAGGATGGGGTCGTCGGCCGCGGTCTCCTGCGAGCCGCCGAGGTTGTCGTCCCAGTTGCCGGACCACTTGATGTCCATGTTCTGGCCGGTCAGCAGGGATTTGGGCCGGGCCACCGGGCTCTGGGTGCTCAGCGGGGCCTTGGTGAGCATGTCGTAGTCGTAGGTCCACGGCTCGTAGTAGTCGTCGATGACGGGCAGGTCCGGGTTGTTGAAGATGGTGGCCAGGCGCTTGATCCGGCCGCCGGAGCGCAGCTTCAGGCGTCCGCGCTTGTTGCGCGTCCAGCCGCCCTTCCACTTCTCCTGGTCCTCGTAGCGGCGCGGGTAGCCCACGCCGGGCTTGGTCTCCACGTTGTTGAACCAGACGTACTCGACGCCGGTGCGGTTGGTCCAGACCTGCTTGCAGGTGACCGAGCAGGTGTGGCAGCCGATGCACTTGTCGAGATTCATGATCATCGACATTTGAGCCATTACGCGCATTTAGTACTCAACCTCCTGGCTGCGTCGACGGATCACGGTGACCTCGTCGCGTTGGTTCCCGGTCGGGCCGAGGTAGTTGAAAGCGAAGGACAGCTGGGCGTAGCCGCCAATCAGGTGGCTGGGTTTGAGCAGGATGCGGGTGAGGGAGTTGTTGGTGCCACCGCGCATGCCGCTGGTCTCGGCGATCGGCACGTTGATGGTGCGGTCCTTCGCGTGGTACATGTACACGGTGCCCTCCGGCATCCGGTGCGACACGATGGCGCGGGCCACGACGACGCCGTTGCGGTTGTAGGACTCGATCCACTCGTTGTCGCGCACGCCGATCTTGTCGGCGTCGAGCGGAGACATCCAGATGGTCGGGCCGCCGCGGGACAGCGAGAGCATCATCAGGTTGTCCTGGTACTCGGAGTGGATCGACCACTTCGAGTGCGGCGTCAGGTAGCGCACCGCCACCTCGGCCCGGCCCTTCGAGCCGGTCGCCCCGGTCGCGGCGGTCGAGCCCACGATCGAGTCGTCGAACAGGCGGTGCATGTCCAGCGGCGGCCGGAAGATCGGCAGCTGCTCCCCCAGTTCGATCATCCAGTCATGGTCGAGGTAGAAGTGCTGCCGCCCGGTCAGGGTGTGCCACGGCTTGAGGTGCTCCACGTTGATCGTGAACGCGCTGTAGCGTCGGCCGCCGTGCTCGCTGCCGGACCATTCCGGGGAGGTGAGCACCGGGACCGGCGCGCCCTGGACATCCGGGTAGGAGAAGCGGCGGCCCTCGTTGTCGCTGGCCAGGTGCGCCAGCTTCATTCCGGTGCGCTCCTCCATCTGGCGGAAGCCCTGCGTGCCGAGGCGGCCGTTAGTGGTGCCGGAGAGGGCCAGCACCATTTCACAGGCCTGGATGGCGGTCTTCAGCTGCGGCCGTCCCGCGGTGGGGCCGCTCTGGACCAGGCCGTTCTTCTGGCCGAGGTAGGCGACCTCGACGTCCGGGTTGAACTTGACGCCCTTGGTGACCATCCCGAGCTTCTCGGTCAGCGGCCCGAGGGCCCCGAGCCGGGCCGCGAAGGCCGGGTAGTCGCGTTCGACCACGACCAGCTTGGGCATGGTCACGCCGGGCACCAGCACCTGGTCGTACTCGACGATGCCGTGGGGGGCGCTCATCGCATCCGGGGTGTCGTGCAGCAGCGGCACGGCGACGAGGTCCTTCCGAACTCCGAGGTGCTCGACCGACATTTCGGAGATCTTCTCCGCCAGGAGGTGGAAGATGTCGAAGTCGGTCTTGGCCTGCCAGGGCGGGGCGATCGCGGGGTTGAAGGAGTGGATGAACGGGTGCATGTCCGTCGTGGACAGGTCGTTCTTCTCATACCAGGTGGCCGGGGGCAGCACCACGTCGCTGAAGATGGTGGTGCTCGTCATGCGGAAGTCGCTGGTCACCATCAGGTCGAGCTTGCCCTCGGGCGCGGTCTCGTGCCATTTCATGGTCTTCGGCCGCTTCTCCGGCGGCGACTCGGGCGCCCGCACCGCGGACTTCGTGCCGAGCAGATGCTTGAGGAAGTACTCGTTGCCCTTGCCGGAGGAGCCGATCACGTTGGCCCGCCAGATGTCCAGGATGCGCGGGAAGTTCTCCGGCGCATCCGGGTCTTCGACCGCGTATTCGAGCGTGCCGTCGCCGAGGGACTCGACCACGTACTGGGCCGGGTCCACACCCGCGGCGACCGCGTCGTCGACCAGGTCGAGCGAATTGCGGTTGAAGGTGGGGTAGCCGGGCATCCAGCCGCGCTTGGTCGACTCGACCAGGCAGTCGGCCGTGGTGCGGTCCTTGAACGTGCCGGCCCCGAGCGGGCTGGACAGGGTGTCGGCGGACAGTCCGTCGTAGCGCCACTGGTCGGTGGCGAGGTAGAAGAAGCCGGTGCCGATCATCTGGCGGGGCGGCCGCACCCAGTCCAGGCCAAACGCGTACTGGCCGTAGCCGGTGAGCGGGCGTACCTTCTCCTGGCCAACGTAGTGCGCCCAGCCGCCGCCGTTCACGCCCTGGCAGCCGGTCATGGTGGTCAGGGCGAGGAAGGCCCGGTAGATGGTGTCGGAGTGGAACCAGTGGTTGGTGCCGGCGCCCATCAGGATCATCGAGCGCCCACCGGAGTCCTCGGCGTTCTGCGCGAACTCCCGCCCGATCCGCTCGGCGGCCTGCATCGGCACCGACGTGATGCCCTCCTGCCAGGCCGGGGTGCCCGGCGAGGACGCGTCGTCGTAGCCGGTGGGCCAGACGCCCGGCAGGCCGGGCCGGCCGACGCCGTACTGGGCGAGCAGCAGGTCGAACACGGTGGTGACCAGCTGGCCGGCCACCATCCGCACGGGCACGCCGCGACGGATGACGCCCGCGCCTCCCGCGTGCTGCTCGCCGACCTCGTCGGTCTCCGGTGCCACGTCGAACCGCGGCATGTCGATGGCCACGGATGCCTGGTCGTAGTCGGGTGCGTCCGCGATCGACAGCAGCGGGTCGACGCCCTCCAGGTCGAGGTTCCACTTGCCCACGTCGGTCTCGGAGAACCGGTGCCCGATCGAACCGTTGGGCACGACAACCTGGCCGTCCTGGCCCAGAAGCACCGGCTTGAACGCGGCGCTGGCGACGGTCGGTGCCAGGCCGGGCAGGGCATCCGCGGTCATGAACTTGCCGGGAACGTACGCGTCGCCGCGCTTGGTGAGACCGATCAGGTAGGCGGAGTCGCTGTAGCGCTTCATGTAGTCGACGAAGCGGGGCGTGCGGCGGTCGACCAGGAATTCCCTGAGCACGACGTGGCCCATGGCCAGCGCGAGGGCGCCGTCGGTGCCGGGGTGCACCGCCAGCCACTCGTCGGCGAACTTGGAGTTGTCGGCGTAGTCGGGCGAGACGGTGATGACCTTCTGGCCCTTGTAGCGGGCTTCGACCATGAAGTGCGCGTCGGGGGTGCGGGTGACCGGCACGTTGGAGCCCCACATGATCAGGTAGGACGAGTTCCACCAGTCGGCCGACTCCGGCACGTCGGTCTGGTCGCCGAACACCTGCGGGGAGGCGACGGGCAGGTCGGCGTACCAGTCGTAGAAGGAGAGCATGGTGCCGCCGAGCATGGAGATGAACCGGTTGCCCACCCCCTGCGAGACGATCGACATGGCGGGGATCGGCGAGAAGCCGGCGATGCGATCCGGGCCGTACTTCTTGATGGTGTGCACGTGGGCGGCGGCGACGATCTCGGATGCCTCGTCCCAGCTGGTGCGCACCAGGCCGCCCTGGCCGCGGGCGCTCTTATAGGCGCGGGCGGACTCGGGGTTGCCGGTGACGTCGGCCCAGGAGAGCACCGGGTCGCCGGTGCGGGCCTTCGCCTGGCGGTAGAGGTCGAGCAGCACGCCGCGCACGTAGGGGTATTTCACCCGGGTCGGCGAGTAGGTGTACCAGCTGAAGGCGGCGCCGCGGGGGCAGCCGCGGGGCTCGTATTCGGGCGAGTCGGGGCCGACGGAGGGGTAGTCGGTCTGCTGGGTCTCCCAGGTGATGATGCCGTCCTTGACGTACACCTTCCAGGAGCAGGAGCCGGTGCAGTTCACGCCGTGGGTGGACCGCACCTCCTTNTGGGTCCAGCGGTCGCGGTAGAACGAGTCGGCGTCGCGGCCGCCCTCGAGGAACACCGAGCGGAGGTCGGGCGAGGCCTTGCCGCGGCGCAGGAAGCGCCCGAGTTTCAGGATCGTGTCGTCGATCGGGCCGTCGATGCCGGGCTTCGCGGGTGTGGCGGCCGGCTTCGAAAAGGCGGAATTCTTGAGCGATTTCACACTGTACCCCTTGCACTGCCCGGGGTCACTGCGGTCAGCGACCACCCTCGCAGCCCAGTCTCACCGGCGGGAAAAGGCGCTACAAGTCAGAAACGCCGTGATAAATGATTGCGGGCCGGTGCTGCTCCTGGGGCTGTGCGTCTTCGGCGGGTTCAGTGTCGGACCGGTGTAGGTCGAGAATGCAGGTGTTCGGTTCGACCAGCGGGTGCAGCGCGTCGGCGCTTAGCGGGCCCTCGGTCATCTCCAGCAGTGTCTTCAGCAGCCCGAAGTGCACCCGACAGACCTCGGGGTGTGCCTTGACCATGTCCCTGTACGGGCACTCGTGCAGGTGAACGTGGTCACCGTCGGCGTCGTCGATCGCGAGCCGCGCGTCGAAGCCGGTGCCGTCGAGGTGGTCGTCGAGGGCGTCCAGTTGCCGTTGCAGCGGCGAGTGGATGACGGCCTCGACCCGCAGCATCCGTCGCACCTGATCGCCGTGGCGCTCGGCTACCTGGGCCTTGGCCGCCCGGATCGAACCCTCGGCGCGGTCCGGGCCGGCGGCGGCGCTGTACAGCATCCGCGGACGGCCCTTTGAGTCCTTGCTTTCCGGCTGGCAGGTGACGAAACCATCGCCGATCAGGCGCTGCAGGTGCTCGCGGGCCGTGTTGTGGTGCAGTCCGGTGGCTTCGGCCAGGTCGCCCACCGTCATGGTTCCGCGTTGCTGCAGAAAGTGCAGCAGTTTGATCCTGCTGAACGAAGCGAGCGTGCGGTAGCTCGACGTGCGTTTCGACGACGGCGTCATCGGCCCAGTCTCCTGTCCACCCGGCAAAACCGATACCCCTGGGCGCAAACTCGGTGCCCGCGGGTCGCCCCTGAACCAATTCGACGGAGATTTTGCCGATTTGGGCCCGAAACCGCCCGCTTTGCGCTTGTGGGACCAAAATCTCCGTCGAATTCGTTCACGGCGTGACCTGGAAGACGCCACGAGCGCCCTTTTCGGCGTCGGACATGACGTGGCTGACGAAGGGATAGCTGCCGGCCTCGGGGAAGGTCAGCTCGACGAAGCCACCCTGGGCGGCGGCCAGGTCGAGCACCTGCGAACCGCCGGTTCCGGTGCTGCCGCCGTCGCGCAGCAGGTAGTCCCCCTCCTTGAACACGGTGTCGAACTGGCCGCCGACGACGTGGAAGGAGCTGCCCACGTTCGGGCCGGCGTCGAGCACCCAGACGCGCACCCGCTCCCCGACTTTCGCGGTCAGCGGCCGGGCACCGTACTGGTTGGCGATGCCGTTGAAGACCACCAGATCGGGGAACTGGGCCGCCACCTTGTCGGCGTCGGCCTCGCCGCCCTGCGCGCCGAGGTAGAGCTCGGACTGCACCAGGACGTATTCCCGGTCGACCGGGGTCAGTCCGGCCGGGTCGATGACGACGGCACCGAACATGCCGTTCGCGATGTGCACCGACATGGGCATGGTGGAGCAGTGGTAGAGCCAGATTCCCGAGCTGGTGGCGGTGAACCGGTAGCTCAGGCTCTGCCCCGGTGCGATGCTGCGCATTGCCTTGTCGGGCGCCAGAGCGCCGGCGTGGAAGTCGATCGAGTGCTCGATCGAGCCGTCGTTGACGAACGTGATGTCGAAGACGTCGCCGACCCGGCCGTGCAGGGTCGGTCCGGGGGCCGTGCCGTTGAACGTCCAGAGTGATTGGGTGACGCCGGGCGACACCTCGGTGGTGACGTTCTTCACCCGCATGGTCAGTGTGTGCACGGTCGGCGTGGACCCGTTCGGCGTGGACCCGGTCTGCACGGATACCGGCGGCAGCACGGCGTCGCGTGCCGTGAAGTCGGCCGCGGGCTTCTTCATCAGGTCGAGGTCGTCCGCCGCCGACGATTCCCCGCCGGCGGAGGCGTGGCCCGCCGGCATGGCCGCGTCCCCGGCAGGGTCCGCGCCGACGGCCACGACGGTGAGGGTCATGCCGAGCAGCTTGTGCCCGGCGATCGAGCACCAGCCGTCGATATCCGTTCCGACGACGCCGATGGTGACATCCTTGCTCGTTCCCGGAGCGACGGAACCGGAGACCACGCCGGTGGCGAGCACGAGGTTGTGCACCATGTCGTCGGCGTTGGTCAGGGTGATCACCAGGGTGTCGCCGGCCGGAATCTCGATCCGGTCCGGGCTGAAACGGGTGTCTTTCATCCTGACGTCCACTCGGGTCGTGTGCCCGGTCGCGTGGCCGCTGGCCGAGACCCCGGCGGATGCCGCCCCGCTCGCCATCCCCGCGGCGGCCGGGTCATCAAGACCAGGAAGGATGCGAGGGTGCCGACGACGAGCAGGGAGAGGGTGACCCTGACCAGGCTGGGCACCGGCAGCAGGTAGAGCACCAGGCCGCCGTTGACGACGATCACCCGGAACAGCGCGCCACGGTCGAGCTCCCGGGCCGTGGGGCGGGATACCCGGGGGCCGCCGCCGAGCACCACCGGCAGCAGGTAGCTCAGCGCGCCGAGCAGGATCTGCGCGGCGAAACCGACCGCGAACACGGGGACGAGCTGCTCGAGCCGGTCCGCCGCGGCGACCCAGCTGGGAGCGAACGCCACGAGCAGTCCGAACCCGGCCACGCAGAGGAAGAACCAGGCCAGGGCGGCACCGATGCTCCAGCTTGCGAAGGTGGTCGGCGGGGACGTGCGGCCCAGGCGCACGGCCTCGACCAGGACCAGCCCGAGGCCGACCAGGTAGAGCAGGGCGCCGAGGGCGGTGACCAGACGTTGATCGGCCAGCGCGCCGAGGCCGAGCACCGCGAGCCCGGCGAGGAGCAGCGGCAGTGTGCCGCGGGCCGATGCCCGCGTGGTCTGCACCCGGGCGTGCAGCACGGTCGGCCAGAGCAGGGCGACCGTGCCGATGACGGTCAGGCCGACCCAGCCGAGCAGGTTGAGACCGATGTGGGCGACGAAGAGGCGCTCGAAGGGCTCCCCCTCGTCGGTGCGCGCCATCAGCACGCCCAGGGTCACCCCGATCGACAGGGCGACGCCGGCCGCCAGGTAGTAGCGCACGAGCGGCGCGAAGCGGGCCGGCAACGACCCGCGCGACTGGGCGAACAGGATGCCCGCATGCAGCAGGGCGTTGGCCCCGACCAGGCTGCCGCCGACCAGTACGAGCGGCCACCAGCCGCCGACCATGCCGGCCACGACGAGCGCCGCGCCCACGGTGTGGGTCAGGAGCCGGACGCCCATCGAGGCCCGGCCGCCCGGGGCGCTCCGCCGCAGCAGGGTGTCGGCGAAGTGCTGGCTCCAGGTGAGGATGGCGGTGCTGACCGCGCCCAGCAGCAACAGGTGCACCATCAGCCAGGGCGCGACCGGCAGGAAGCGGTGGAACAGCACCGCCACGACGGTGAGGACCAGCCAGGCCGGCACCAGCAGCCCGGTGAGAAGGTGCCACAATCGACGGCTCATCTGATCACTTTCGTTGTTGTCTTTCGGGCGGGCACGCCGAGCAGCACCGACACCACGGCCAGCACCACGAACAGCAGCACCGCCGCGATGTTGGCCACGCCGCCCCACTGCACCAGTTCAGGCAGGCCGCGCGCGTCGCCGAGCAGGATGCGCACCACCAGCGAGGCGTGCAGCAACAGTGCCGGCGCGTACAGCACCGGCCGGTACGGCAGCGGCCGGCGCAGCACCGCGGGCAGGATCGTGGGCGCGTGCGCCATGATCATCGACATCACGAAGCCCAGGAAGACGGCATGCAGCACGGCGTCGTAGGCCGGGCCGGAATAGGCCGGCCCGGCGAGAACCCAGACGGCGCCGACCACGAACAGCCAGGCGTAGCCGGCCAGGAGGCACACGGCAATGTAGCGCGGCAGGCCCACGCCGCGCACGAGCCGGGTCGCCACATCGTGCCGGAACAGCCAGGCCACGACCGCCAGCATCCCGAGCCCGAGGATCGGATAGCCGATCCCGGGCCAGACCAGCGCCACGAGAACGCCCCCGGTCAGGACGAGTGCGGAGGCCAGCAGCCAGGATTCGGCCCGCTCGTCGACGGAGGGCGAGATGCGAGCGAGTTCGAGGCGTTCGCCCGCGATTGTGAGCACCAGGAACAGCGTCATGGCCGGCACCAGGTGCGGGACCGGGGCACCCCCCAGCCAGAGCACGGTGGCGCTCACGCCCAGCAGCGCCCCGAGCGACTGCACCGCCGTGGCGGTCGATGCCTGACGCCGCCAGATCTCCCGGTAGATCGGCAGCAGCATGGCCGACCCGGCCAGGAAGGCGAGCTGCCCGATCACGACGGGCAGCGGCGACAGGAGGGCCAGCCCGCCGAGGCCCAGGAAGGCCGGGGACAGGAAGGCCCAGGCGCGCCGGATCGCGACGGCCCGCTCGAGCACGACCACGCTTCCCACGAAGCCGAAGACCATCAGGGGTCCGTGCACATCGGCCAGCCGCGCGGTGACGACCGGAGCCGGCAGGCCCAGCAGCAGCAGCGCCCCGTCAAGCCCCGCCAAAAGGGCGATGCCGCCCAGCAGGAGAAGGGCCATCCGCCAGCCGGCGCGGCGCGGGTGTCGATTCACGACGGGTATCGGGTGCTCGGTCTGACGTAGGGTACGCGGCGGTCAGGCGACGCGGGTGAAACGGATGCGCCAGGCCTCCGGACCGCGTTCCAGGTACGACACCGAGAACGCGCCGGGACGGGTATTCTCCAACTGAGCCAGCAGGGGCAGCGGGTCGTGCGGGGCGATCAGGTCGAGTGCGAAACCGATCTGGATCGCGTCCAGCGCACCGAAGATCGCCGCGTGGCGCACCGCATGCGGGATGGTGCGGCCGTCGAGCACGATGGCCTCGGCGGCGTCATCGTGGTTGCAGGTGCAGGTGTGCGCGGAGCTCAGGGCAATGGGTTCGGCAGTCATGGGAAGCATCCTCCTCGGTGGCACGACCACGCCGCGCTCTAATAAAGAGGATACACGTCCGTTTTAATAAATCGAACGCGGAATCAGGCCAGGCCGACCCAGCCGGTCGACCCGTCGGCCTCGTACTGCTTCTTCCAGATCGGCACCTCGGCCTTGACGCACTCGACCAGCCGCTCGCACGCCGTGAAGGCGTCGCCGCGATGGGCGCTCGCCGCGGCCGCGACCAGGGCCAGGTCGCCCACATCGAGGTGACCGATCCGGTGGCTGAGCGCCAGGTTCACCTGCGGGTATTCGGCGCGGAACCGGGCGACGATCTCGGACAGGATGCGGCCGGCATCCGGATGCGCGCTGTAATCGAGCCCGGTCACCTGCCCGGCCGCGTCGGGGTCGTGGTCGCGCACCTGGCCGATGAAAGTGACGACGGCCCCGCACGAGCCGGTCGAGACGACCCGCACGTGTTCAGCCACGTCGAGGGGGGCCTCGGTGACCCGGGCGAACCCGTTCTCGGCGGGGGTCGCGGCGGCGGGCGGAGTTGCGGGGGCGTCGTTCGTGCGTCCTGAATTCACAGGTCCAGAGTAGCCCGGGGCCGGGACCCGGTCGGCGGCCGCCGTGCCCTGGCATCCGTTCACGAAGCATCGAGGATGTTCGTGAGGCCGTCGGCTGCACGGCGAACCGACCGAGGAGCTCGCGCACGTGATCGCACAATCAGGCCCCCAGGATGCCGATCCGATCCCTTCAGGCCAGACCCGGGGGCTGCCCGTCGGCCGCGCCCCGCTGTCGAGCCTCGGCATCCCCTTCGGCCTGTCCGGCCTCGCCGGCACCTGGACGATGGCCGGGGACACCCTGGGCACTCCGGCCCTGATCGGCGACGTGCTCTGGTTCGTGGCGCTGGCCGCCTGGACCGGTGTGATCGGCAACTACCTGCTGCGGAGCCGGAACCGGGGCGGCGGCATCCGGGCCGACCTCGACCACCCGGTTCAGGGCGCGTTCGCGACCCTCGCGCCGTCAGTGGGATGCTGATCGGGACACATTTCGCGGCATCCACGCCTCTCGCCGGTCATATTCTCGTTGTGGCATGCATGGGGCTCGCGGTGGTTCTGGGCGCGCGCTTCGTGGCCGGGCTGGCCGCGGGGAACCGCAACATCGACGCGGTGCACGCCGGGTACCTGCTGCCCACCGTCGCCGTCTTCCTGATCCTCGGCCAGTCCGCCGCAGGCGCGGGCTGGACCGGGCTCTCCGTGGCCGGCATCGGCGTCGGGGTGCTCTTCTGGCTTCTCCTCGGCACGATCGTGCCGGCCCGGATGGTGTTCCGGCCGGCGTTGCCCGCGGCCCTGGTGCCGACGTTCGCGATCTTCTCCGCTCCCCCGGCGGTGGCCGGCAACGCGTGGTTCGCGTTCACCGGTGGCCGGCTCGACACGATTCAGTACCTGCTGCTGGGCACCTTCGTGCTGCTGATCGCGGTGCAGGCGGCCCTGATCGGCACCTACTGGCGGCTGCCGTTCACACTCGGTTTCTGGGCCTTCACGTTCACGGTCGCGTCCAGCGGCACCTACGCGCTGCACTGGCTGAAGCTGGCCGGGGGCCCCGCCCAACCGTTCTGGGGATACCTGTCGCTGACCCTGGTGACCGTGATCATCGGCAGCATCGCCGGGCGCTCGGTGAACCTGCTGGTGCGGTCCCGCAGCTCGGTCTCCGCTCTTGCCCGGGCATAACTCCTGCAAATCGTGATGCCGCTCGGGGACATCCGCGCAATGACTGGCCGGACTGGGCCCTGGGCGACCAGATTGCAGGAGTTATGCAGAGGGTGCGCGTTGCTCTGTGTGGCTAACTCAGGAGAAACGGATGCCGCGAGCCGCCTCCGCCAGGCACGCAGCGGGTGCAGCGGGTGGTCCCGCCGGATCTTCCTGAGTTACCCCCCGGGGTAGGGCGCGGCTCCCAGCCGGAGCCCCGGGCCGGAGGAGCCCCGGGGCATAACTTCTGCAGATTCCGCGAAACGGCCCGAAATCAGGGTGCGGTGCGGCCGACTGGGTTCTGCAGGAGTCATGTGCGACGCCCACCCCGACCACCGGGGAGTCGGGTCTAAGAGCATTCTCACCCGGGTCCGGGGCCCGGCCTCGTAGGATCAAGACACAGCCGATGGCACAGCCTCAGCACAACCGTCGCACAGCCGTGGAGGCACGATGACAACGCATGCCCGGACACCGCGGCGCTCACGGTTCCTGCTCTTCGGCGGCGTCGGACTGGCCGTTCTCGTCGCCGCCGCTGCCTCGGCGTCGATGGTCAGCGCCCTGGTCCTGCCCGACCTGCCGGGTACCCCGCTCGGGGTTCCGCCCGTCACGGTCGAGGTGAGCACGGTCGAGGTGAGCACGGTCGAGGTGAGCACGGTCGAGGTGAGCACGGTCGAGGTCGGCGCGGTCCCGGGCAATGCTGACCTGGGCACCGACCCCGCCGCGCCACCGGTTGCCGCCCCCGGAACGACGCCGGGCCCGAGCGACGTCCCCGAGTCGACCGACCTCGGCGCCGGCGCCGGCGCCGGCAGCGCCAGCGCCAGCGCCAGCGACACCGGCAGCGGCACTGACACCGACTCCGACACGGATGCCGCGGAGCCTGAACTCGTGCCTGCCCCCGCCCCGGTGGTCGTGTCCGAGGACGGCGACGATGACGGTTCCTCCCCCGAGGACTGACGACCCCCGAATCTAAGAGAGCTCTCACAGCCCTCTCGTGCCCGCCTCATCCCGGCACCCCACAGTGAAGGGGTGGAGACGCACCCCGCCACGCACCGAACGTCGGTTTACCGACGCAAACGAAAGGTCAGCGCATGCCGCAGATGACGAAGAAGAAGTCCATCATTCTGGCAACCCTCGGACTCGCCGGGCTCATGTCCATCGGCATCGTTGCCGCCCAGGCCGACCCGGGAGCCGGCAGCGACCCCGTACCGACCTCGAGCGTCTCGGACGACACCTCGGTCGTCGAGACCACTGATCTCCTCGACGACAACTCCATCGGCGAACTCGGCGCTGACGCGAGCGACGCCGTAATCGGCGACTCGGGCGACGATACGAACGAGGAAACGACCGAGGTCGGAGAGACCGAGAACGAGTCCGCGACGGATGACGACGGCGACGCCGCGGTCGGCACCGACGACGAGTCCGAAAACGAGTCCGATGACAGCGACACCACCGAAGACACGACCGACGACGCGACCGACGAAGCCGGTCACAGCGACGACTCCGACGACTCCGCACACGACAGTGCAGACGACAGTGCAGACCACGGTTCAGACGAGGGCGACGACTCGGGCCACAGCAGCGACACCGACGACTAGCCAGGCACCCCGGTTGGGCTATCGGCCCGCGCTTCTCTCAGCGCAGCCGGTAGCCCATTCCTCTGACCGTTTCGATCCTCCCGGCGCCGAACTTGGCCCGGAGGTACCCGACGTACACGTCCACGATGTTCGACCCGGGGTCGAAGTCGTAGCCCCACACCCGGCTGAGCAGCTGTTCCCGGCTGAGCACCTGGTCGTGATTGCGCAGGAATTCCTCGGCCAGAGCGAACTCCCTCGCCGACAGGTCGACCTGCCGATCGCCGACGGCCGCGCGTCGCGTGCGCAGATCGAGCCGGAGTCCCGTGACCTCCAGTGCCGCCTCGACCACCGGCACGGCACCGGTCGCCCGCACGGCATCCGTCATGCGCAGCCGCACCCGGGCGAGCAACTCGTCGAACCGGAACGGCTTGGCCATGTAGTCGTTCGCTCCACCACCCAGGCTCGCGAGTACGTCCTCCCCCGAGTCCCGGGCCGTGAGCACGATCACCGGCAGGGTGCACTCCTCGGCCCGCAGGCGCCGCAGCACCTCGTAGCCGTCGATTCCTGGCAGCCCGATATCCAGCAGCAGCAGGTCGAAGTCGCCGGTCAGGGCGAAATCGAGGGCGTCGGTGCCGCACCTGACCGTCACGGTGGCCAGGCCGGCCGCGGCGAGGCCCTTCTCGATGAAGGATGAGATCCGGAGTTCGTCTTCGGCGATCAGGATGCGGCTCACGGGCTGGTCTCCGTCGGTGCGTGGCCGGCTTCGGCCGGCGGGATGGGCAGGTCGATCGTGAAAGTGGCTCCGTGCCCGGGCCGGGAGGCCACGGTGGCGGTCCCGCCGTGGGCCTCGGCGATGGCCAGCACGATGGCGAGACCCAGTCCCGAGCCGGCCTCACCGCGCCCGGCGCTGCCGCGGCGGAAGCGCTCGAAGATCTGCTCCTGCGCCTCGGCCTCGATCCCCGGCCCGCCGCCCCGCACCCACAGACGGAGGCGGGACTCGCCCCCGGTGCCCCGGCCGACGGCGCTGCCGATCTCGATGGTGCCGTCGACGGCGCCGTGGCTGACGGCGTTGGCCGCCAGCTGCAGGAGCGCCTGGGTGAGCTTGCCGGCGTCGACCGACGCGACGACGTGCGCCGCCTCAGGGGTCGCCCAGCGATGGCCGGAGAGCGCGGAGGCCTTGGTGCGCACCTGCTCGGTGAGGGCGGCGATGTCGACGGGCGCGCGGGTCAGGCCGGCCGGCCGCTGCACCTCAGCCAGGACCGAGATGTCCCGCACCAGGACGTTCATCCGGTCGAGCTCGTCGATGGCCAGCACCCGGGTGCCGATCACGTCGGCCGTGTCTGCCGGGTCCATCAGCTCCAGGTGGCCGCGCACGATCGTGATCGGGGTCTTGAGTTCGTGGCCCACGTCCTCGAGCAAACGGCGCTGCGCGACCAGGGCCCCCTCCAGGCGGTCGAGCATGCCGTTGACGGTGCGGGTCAGGTCGGACACGTCGTCGTGGCCGTTCACGGGGATCCGTTCGCTCACGTCGGAGGCCGTGATCCTCGCCGCGGCCTCGCGCAGGGAACGGATCGGCCGGAGCAGCCTCCCCGACACCAGCCAGCCGACGAGGCCCAGCACGACGAAGGCGGCAAGACCCACGCGGACGTAAGTGCCCAGGGCATCCGTCACCGGCTCGAGTTCTGCATCGACGTCGAAGGCGGCCACGAAGATCCCCCGGGCGGCGTCCCCCGCCACGGTCACGGGGGCGGCCACGTAGCGCACGGTCTGGCCCGGCAGAACCAGCGTGCCACGAACGACCTGTCCGGACGAGGTCTCGGCCGTCACCCGGTCGACGAAGGCCCGGTCGTCCTCCAGCCGGAAGTCGACGTCTCCGCCCGGGGCGAGCGCCGCGGCGCCGTCGATGATCGCGAGGGTGGTTTCGTTCGTGCCGGGGCGCACCTGCTGCACGACGGCCGCCAGCACCGCGTCCAGGGAGGTGGAGCCGGACTCGGTGGCGATGAACCGGGCCTCGCCGACTTCGGCGGTCAGCGCGCTGTCGACGGAGTCGAGGGTGCGTTCGCGCTGCACGAGCGACGCGGCCGCACCCGAGGCGAACAGGCCGGCCGCCGCGACGAGCAGGATCGCAGCGAGGATGCGCACCCGCACGGACAGCATCGGCCGCCGCGGCCCGGGGCGGCGGCCGGCGCGGTGCGGTCGCCGGCCGGGGGCGCCGGGGGCACCCTCGGTCGTTCCGGCCCGCGCTGGCTTCCCGCTCACCCGACCAACGCTACTGGATACAGGGATCTCCCATCCGGCCTCCCCCTACGATGGTTCGGTGACTGAAACCTCCAGCCAGCTCCCTTTCCGCCAGCAATCCCAGTGGGTGAAGAGCGTCGGCCTGATGATCTTCTTCAGCCGCTGGCTCCAGGCCCCGCTCTACATCGGCCTGATCGTTGCTCAGATCATCTACGTGATCGTCTTCATGGTCGAACTCATCCACCTCGGTGAGGGCGTCATCCACGCATTCACACACCCGGGACCGGACGGGATCGTGATCGAAGAGGCAACGATCATGCTCGGCGTGCTGGGCCTGATCGACGTGGTCATGATCGCCAACCTCCTGATCATGGTCATCATCGGCGGCTACGAGACGTTCGTCTCGCGCATCGCCATCGACGGCCACCCCGACCAGCCCGAGTGGCTTTCCCACGTCAACGCGAACGTGCTCAAGGTCAAGCTCGCGATGGCCATCGTGGGCATCTCGTCCATCCACCTGCTGAAGACCTTCATTGAGGTCGGCGACCTCGCCGCCCGCGGTTCGACGTCCACCGACGGCCAGGAGAGCATCACCGGCGACGTCTACACCTGGGACGGCGTGCTCTGGCAGGTCGTCATCCACATGGTCTTCATCGTCTCGGCCATCGCCCTGGCCTGGATCGACCGGATGTCCCAGGGCACCCCGCACGGCCCTGCCCCGGTACCGGCCGGCGCAGCGCTCACCCCCGCCCCGCTGGTACCCGGTCCCGCGCCGCTCGCGCTCGACGCCGCCCCGCGGTCGGTGACGGATGCCCGCGTCCTCGCCTCCGGCGCGGCCGCCGGCCACCTCCTCCAGCTGGGGCAGCTCCGGGACGCCGGGGTCGTCACCGACGCCGAGTTCGAAACCAAGAAAATGGAGCTGCTCGCCAGATTCTAGGTCACCCTGCGGCGGCCCGGTGGGCCACGACGGCCTCGATCAGCTGCGGCACGACGGTGAAGACGTCCCCGACGACCCCGAAATCCGCTACCGCGAAGATCGGCGCGTCCGCGTCCTTGTTGACGGCGATGATCGTGCCCGCCCCCTGCATGCCGGCACGGTGCTGGATGGCCCCGGAGATGCCCAGGGCGATGTAGAGCTCCGGGGTCACGGTCGCGCCGGTCTGGCCGACCTGCAGGCCGGGCTCGCAGAGCCCGGCCTCCACGGCGGCCCGCGATGCCCCGACGGCGCCGCCGAAGAGGTCAGCCAGGTCGCCGGCCAGGCCGAAGCCCTCGTCCGAGCCCAGGCCGCGCCCGCCGGAGACCACGACACTCGCCTCGGTCAGGCCGGGCCGGATGCCGGAGGCCGGACGCGGATGCACGGCGACGATTTCCGCTCCGCGCCCGCGTTCCAGTTCGGCGTCGATCTCAAGCCGGATCGGGGCTGTCACTGTGCCACCCGGAACATCACGGTCGGGAACGCTGCCGGGAATGCCGTCGGCGACAATGCTGTGGGGACGGACCGTCACGACCGCCAGCCCCTTGGCCACGGCCTCCACGGTGTACGCGCCGCCGAGCACCGGCACGGTGGCCACGATCACACCGTCCCGCAGCCGGGCGTCGACCGCGTCGCTGATCAGACCGGCGGTCAGCCGCACGCACAGCCGTGCCGCGACCTCCCGCCCGTCGATGGTCCCGGCGATCAGCACCCCGGAGACCTCGGCGCCGGCGGCCCGGGCCAGGCGCACCGCCGCCTCGAGCGCCGCGACGGCGGGAGTGGTCAGCCGGGTGCCGGCGTACGTGCTCTCGGCGAGGTAGACATCCGTGACACCCCACCCTGCCAGCTGGCCGGCCAGCGCCGGGCCGGCTCCCGGCCCGGTCAGCAGCACGACGGCCGGTTCACCGAGCCGGGCCGCGGCGGCGAGCAGTTCGCGGGTCACCGTGTCCAGCGTGCCCGTGTTGTGCTCGGCGAGCACCAGAATTCGTCCCATCGGCGTGTCTTCCGTCCGTGTCAGATCAGTCAGATCAGGTTGGCCGCGGCCAGGAAGGCGGCGATGCGGCTGCCGCCGGTGCCGTCATCGCTGATGACGGTGCCGCCCGCGCGGGCCGGCCGGGCGGTCACCGTGCAGACGAGCGACCAGGAGTTCGCACCGCCGGCCTCGGCCTCGACCAGGCCGTGGTCGGCGAGGTCGGCGAGGGTGAGGGTCGTCAGCGGCTTGGACCTGGCGCTCATGATGCCCTTGAAATTGGGGAAGCGCGGCTGGGCGCTGCCCTCCGTCACCGAGATCACCGCGGGCAGAGCCGCGCACAGTTCCGTCGTGCCCTCCGGCGTGATGCGGAGGCCGGTGACGATTCCCGCGTCGACGGCCACCGAGCCGAGGAAGGTCAGCTGCGGCAGGCCCAACCGTTCGGCGAGCATGGCGGGCACCGCGGCGGTGCGCCCGTCGGTCGATTCATTGCCGGCGACGACCAGGTCGAACGTGGCGGCGCCAGGGGCGGCTGTGGCCCGCACGGCCGCGGCCAGCACGGCGGCGGCCAGCACGGCGGCGGTCTGCAGCGCATCCGAGCCGGCCAGGGCCTCGTCGCAGACGTGCACGGCCCGGTCGGCACCCATCGCGAGGGCTTTCCGCAGCGCCACGACGGCTTCCGGCGGTCCCATCGTGAGCACGGTCACCTCACCCCCGGCGGTTTCCCGCAGTCGCAGGGCAACCTCGAGGGCGCGCTCATCGATCTCATCCAGGGCCGGGGTGCCCCTCTCGCGGTCGATCCGGCCGTCCTCCCGCAGCGTCCGCTCCCCGTAGGTGTCCGGGACCTGCTTGACCAGCACGACGATATTCATGACGTTCTCCGCTCTTCCGGGCCGAAACTGAACATCGACCCGGGGTTGAAGGTGCCGCCGGGGTCGAGGGCGGCCTTGATCGCCCGGTGCACCTCGAGGCCCACCTCGCCGAGGGCATCCGCCAGGTACTCGGTCTTCATCCGGCCGATGCCGTGTTCGCCGGTGACCGGGCCGCCGAGGTCGAGGGCGGCCTGGAGGATGAGCCGGTACGCCTGCCCGGCCCGCTCGCTCGCGCCCTCGGCGTCGGGCCGGTAGACGATCATCGGGTGCACGGTGCCGTCCTGGGCATGGCCGTGCACGCCCACGAAGACGCCGGTCTCCGCGGCGATGTCCGCGGCGGAGAGGATCAGCGCCGCCAGCCGGTCCCGGGGCACGGTCACCTCGTGCAGGATCCAGGTCCCCAGGGGTTCCAGCGCCGCCTCGAGCCCGCGCCAGTAGCCCATGATCATCTCACCCTCCGCGGGGTCGTCGGTCTGGAACGAGAGGATGGCGCCGTTGGCGCAGGCCGCGTCTTCGAAGGCGGCGAGTTCGGCCCTGGTGCCGCTGTCGCTCTGGGCGAAGAGCACGGCGGCCGGGGTGCCGCCCTCGTCCAGGAGCCGGCTGCCCAGGTGCGTCTCGACGGCGGCGAAGCAGGACTGGTCCATGATTTCCAGCAGGGCCAGGGATTGGCCGGTGGCGATGAAGTCGGTGACTGCCCGGCCGGCCTCCTCGACGCTCGCGAACGCCGCCACGGCGGTGGTCAGCGCGGGGCGGCGGCGGGTCAGCCGCAGGGTGGCCTGCGTGATGAAGCCCAGGGTCCCCTCGGAGCCCACGAAGATCCGGTTGAGGTCGTAGCCGGTGACGCCCTTGAGGGTGTGGCGGCCGGTGGCGAGCACCCGCCCGGAGGCGAGCACGACCTCGAGGCCGAGCACGGCATCCGCCGTCACCCCGTATTTGGAGCCGTGTGGACCGCCGGACCCGTTGGCGAGATTGCCGCCGATGGTGCACCAGTCGCTGGAGGTGGGGTCGGGCGCGTAGAACATGCCCGCCGCCTCGGCCGCCCGGATCAGGTCGAGGGTGATCACGCCGGGCTGCACCACGGCGTACCCGGCCGCGGCGTCGATGGTCAGGATCGCGGTCATCCGCGAGGTCAGGATGGTGACGGCGCCGTCCTGCGCGTTCGCGGCACCGGTCATCCCGGAACCGGCGCCGCGCGGCACGACGGGCACCCCGTGGCGGGTGCAGGCGACGATCACCGCGGCCACCTCGCTGGTGCAGGCCGGCCGCACCACGGCCAGGGGACGCCCGGCTCCCACCAGCGGCTGCATGTCCCGGCGGTACTGCTCGGTCACGTCCGGGTCGGTCAGCACATGGGCGGCTCCGACGGCCTGCACCAGGAGGGCGAGGAGCTCTCGCCGCCCCGTGTCCTGCGCCGTGTTCCGGATCGAATCGGTGGTCATCGCCCCAACATACTAGGAAGCCCTAGTAAATGCTAGGACTTCCTAGTACCTTGGTGACGGCAGCACGATCCGTCGCAGGGAGAGCAGGTTTTTCATGGTTCGCGAATTGACGCATTTCATCGGTGGCCGGCATGTTCGCGGCACCTCGGGGCTCTTCTCCGACGTGTTCGACCCGAACACCGGGCAGGTGCAGGCGCGGGTTCCGCTCGCGAACCGGGCCGAGACCGAGGCCGCGATCGCCGTCGCGGAGGAGGCGCAGCTCGAGTGGAGTTCCTGGACTCCGCAGCGCCGGGCCCGGGTGCTGCTGCGCTTCCTCGAACTGATCGACAAGGAGATGGACTCGCTGGCGCGAGTGCTCTCCTCCGAACACGGCAAGACGGTGGCGGATGCCCTCGGCGACATCCAGCGCGGACTGGAGGTGATCGAGTTCGCGGCCGGCGGCCCGCACCTGCTCAAGGGCGAGTACAGCGTCGGCGCCGGAACCGGCATCGACGTGTACTCGATGCGCCAGCCCCTCGGCGTGGTCGCCGGCATCACCCCGTTCAACTTCCCGGCGATGATCCCGCTCTGGAAGGCGGGACCCGCCCTGGCCAGCGGCAACGCGTTCATCCTGAAGCCGTCGGAGCGCGACCCCTCCGTGCCGCTCCGGCTCGCCGAGCTGTTCCTGGCGGCGGGGCTGCCGGCGGGCGTCTTCAATGTCGTCAACGGCGGCAAGGAGAGCGTCGACACGCTCCTGGAAGACCCCCGAGTCAAGGCCCTGGGCTTCATCGGCTCGACCCCGATCGCCCAGCACATCTACACCCAGGCCGCGGCCAACGGCAAGCGCGCCCAGTGCTTCGGCGGCGCCAAGAACCACATGATCATCATGCCGGACGCCGATCTGGACCTGGTCGCAGACGCCCTGATCGGGGCGGGCTACGGCGCGGCCGGCGAACGCTGCATGGCCATCTCCGTGGCCGTGCCGGTCGGCCGGGACACCGCCGACGCCCTGGTGGCGAAGCTCACGGAGCGGATCGGGGCGCTGAAGGTCGGGCATAGCCTCGACGCTACGAGCGACTACGGCCCCCTCGTCAACGGCCCGGCGCTCGACCGGGTCGAGGAGTACGTGCGGATCGGGGTCGAGGAGGGCGCCGAACTGCTCGTGGACGGCCGCGGCTTCCGCCCGGACGGCTTCCCGAACGGCTTCTTCATGGGCCCGACCCTCTTCGACCGGGTGACCCCGAAGATGCGCATCTACCGGGAGGAGATCTTCGGGCCGGTGCTGATCGTGACCCGGGCGGACACGTACGAGGAGGCCCTGCGGCTGCCGAGCGAGCACGAGTACGGCAACGGCGTGTCCATCTACACCGCCGACGGCGACGTCGCCCGGAATTTCACCACCCGGGTGAACACCGGCATGGTGGGCGTGAACGTGCCCATCCCCGTGCCCATCGCGTACCACACGTTCGGCGGCTGGAAGAGGTCGGTGTTCGGCGACCTGAACCAGCACGGCCCGGATTCGTTCCGCTTCTACACGAAGACCAAGACCGTCACCTCCCGCTGGCCCGCGGGGGCCCTGCGCTCCGGCGCAGCGGGCCCCGGCACAGCAACCCCCGGGGACCCCGGGAGCCGGACCGCCGAGACGGGGGCCGGCGCCAGCTTCGTCATCCCCCAGATGGGTTGAACATGTTCGAGCTGACGGATGAACAGCATGCCATCGTGGACATGGTGCGGTCCTTCGCCGCGGAGTCGCTGGCGCCGCAGGCCGTGACCCGGGACGAGACCAAGCACTTCCCGCTCGACGTGTTCGCGGCGGCCGGCGCCCTGGGCATGGGCGGCATCTACGTGCGGGAGGATGTCGGCGGCTCCGGGCTCTCCCGCCGGGACGCCGTCCTGATCTTCGAGGAGCTCGCCCACGGCGACCCCTCGATCGCCGCCTATATGTCCATCCACAACATGGTCGCCTGGATGATCGACACCTTCGGCACCGACGACCAGCGCCGCCGGTGGGTGCCCGGCCTGGCGTCGATGGAGTCGCTGGGCAGCTACTGCCTGACCGAGCCGGACGCCGGATCCGACGCCGCCGCCCTGCGCACCCGCGCCGACCGGGACGGCGACGAGTACGTGCTGAACGGGGTGAAGCAATTCGTGTCGGGCGCGGGCGCATCCAGCGTCTACATCGTGATGGCGCGCACCGGCGACCCCGGCAGCGGCGGGATCTCGGCGATCGTGGTGCCGGCCGGCACCCCGGGGCTGTCTTTCGGCGCCAACGAGAAGAAGATGGGCTGGAACGCGCAGCCCACCCGGCAGGTCATCCTCGACAACGTGCGGGTGCCGGTGGGCAATCGGCTCGGCGCCGAGGGCGATGGCTTCGGAATCGCCATGAAGGGCCTCAACGGCGGCCGCATCAATATGGGCGCCTGCTCACTCGGCGGCGCCCAGTGGGCCCTGAACCAGGCCGTGCGCTATCTCACCGAGCGCTCGGCCTTCGGCGCGCCGCTGATCGAGCGGCAGGCCCTCCTGTTCGAGCTCGCGGACATGGACACCGAGCTGGAGACCGCCCGCACCCTGCTCTGGCGGGCCGCCGACGCCCTCGACCGGGGCGCGCCCGACCGGGTGCGGCTCTGCGCCATGGCCAAGCGCGTCGCCACGGATGCCGGTTTCTCGGTGGCGAACCGCGCCCTCCAGCTGCACGGCGGCTACGGTTATCTCGCCGACTACGGCATTGAAAAGGTTGTCCGCGACCTGCGCGTGCACCAGATCCTCGAAGGCAGCAATGAAATCATGCGTCTGATCATCGGCCGGGCCCTCACAGAACAGCCGGCCGCGCCGAAGCCCGCGCCACAGCAGGCGGGCCGGTCGTGAGCGGGCCGGTCCTGAGCGAGCCGGAGGTGAGTGAGCCGGAGATCCTGCTGCGCCGCTCCGGGCGGGTCGGGCAGATCATCCTGAACCGCCCGGCCGCGATGAACGCCCTCACGCACGCGATGATCACCCGGATCTCGGCCGTGCTCACCGGCTGGACCGACGACGACGAGGTTCAGACGGTGCTGCTGACCGGCAGCGGCGAGCGGGGTCTCTGCGCCGGGGGTGACATCGTGTCGATCTACCGCGGCGCCCAGGGCAGCGGCGCCGACGCCGCCCGGTTCTTCGCCGACGAGTACCGGATGAACGCGCAGATCCACCGCTATCCGAAGCCGTACCTGGCGGTGATGGACGGAATCGTGCTGGGCGGCGGGGTCGGCGTCTCCGGCCACGGCGGCATCCGTGTCGTCACCGAGCGCACCAGGCTCGGGATGCCGGAGACCGGCATCGGTTTCGTGCCCGACGTCGGCGGAACGTACCTGCTCTCCCGCGCGCCCGGTGAGCTCGGCACCCACCTGGCCCTGACCGCCGCCTTCGCCACCGGCGCCGATGCCATCATGCTGGGGCTGGCGGACCATTTCGTGCCGAGCGACCGGCTGCCGGAGCTGATCCGCTCGCTGTCCGGCCGGGGAGCCGCCGAGGCGGTTGCCGCGGTCGCCGACACTCCCCCGCCCGCGCCGCTGCTCGCCGAGCGGGACTGGATCGACGAGTGCTACGCCTTCGACGACGTCCGGCAGATCCTGGCCGCGCTGCAGCGCTCCCCCGTGGAAGCGGCGCAGGCGGCCGCCGCGCTCATCCGCACCAAGTCGCCGACCGCGCTCGCCGTCACCCTGGCGTCGCTGCGCCGGGCGCGCGCTCTCCCCAGCCTCGAGGCGGTGCTGGAGCAGGAATACCGGGTCTCCCTGCGCTTCCTCGAGGGCACCGAGATGCAGGAGGGCATCCGGGCCCAGGTGATCGACAAGGACCGCCGCCCCCGATGGTCGCCGGCCACGCTGGACGAGGTCAGCACGGATGCCGTCGCCGCCTGCTTCGCCCCCCTCACCGCCCACGAAGATCACCTGGCCGGGCTGCACCTGTCCGCCCGGGGCCGGCCGCACCCGCACGACACACCCCGCACCCGAACCAGCACCAGCACCCGCACCACCGACAGCACCAGGAGAAGCGCCTCATGAGCACACGCATCGCCTTCATCGGGCTCGGCCACATGGGCGGTCCCATGGCCGCCAACCTCGTCGGGGCCGGCTACACCGTCACCGGGTTCGACCTGGTGCCCGAGGCCCTCGCCCAGGCCAGGGCGAAGGGAATCCGGGTCGCCGACTCGGCCGCCGACGCGGCCCGGGGCGCCCGCATCGTGATCACCATGCTGCCCGACGGGCGGCACCTGCTCGGCGCCTACGAGGATGAGAACGAGGGTCAGGGCGACGGTGCCGGTTCGGCTGCGGGCGGCGGCCTGCTCGCCGCGTCGGACGCCGGCACGCTCTTCATCGACTGTTCCACGGTCGACGTCGCGGATGCCCGCGCGGCCCACGACCTCGTCGTCAGCGCCGGCCGACGGGGCCTCGACGCCCCGGTCTCCGGCGGAGTCGCCGGGGCCGAGGCGGGAACCCTGACCTTCATGGTGGGCGCCGAGGACGCGGACTTCGCCGCGGCGACATCCGTGCTGGAGGTGATGGGCGCCCGGATCGTTCACTGCGGCGGACCGGGCAGGGGGCAGGCGGCCAAGATCTGCAACAACCTGATCCTCGGCATCTCGATGATCGCCGTGAGCGAGGCCTTCGTGCTCGGCGAGAAGCTCGGGCTGACCCACCAGGCGCTCTTCAACGTGGCCTCCGCCGCGTCCGGCCAGTGCTGGGCCCTCACCACGAACTGCCCGGTTCCCGGGCCCGTACCGACCAGCCCCGCCAACCGCGACTACCAGCCGGGCTTCGCCGGCGCCCTGATGGCCAAGGACCTCGGCCTGGCCCTGAACGCCCTCGACGCCACCGGCGTGGCGGCCGAGCTCGGCCCGGTCGCGGCGGGCGTGTACCGCCGCTTCGCCGACGAGGGCGGCGCCGGCCTGGACTTCTCGGCGATCATCAACGACATCAGGGCGAAATCCGACCGGACGGCCGGCGCATGAGCGGCACCGACGGCATCCGCGAGACCGGGTACGAGCACATCATCCTGGAGCGCCGGGGCCGGGTGGGCCTGATCACCCTCAACCGGCCGAAGGCCCTCAACGCCCTGAACGACGCCCTGATGCACGAGGTCGTCGACGCGGCAACGGGGCTCGACCGGGACCCGGAGATCGGCGCGATCGTGCTCACCGGGTCCGAGCGCGCGTTCGCCGCCGGGGCCGACATCCGTGAAATGGCCCCGCAGACCTACCAGGACATGTACGCGGCCGACTGGTTCGCCGGCTGGAATGCGCTCACCCGCCTCCGCACCCCCCTGATCGCCGCCGTTGCCGGCCACGCGCTCGGCGGCGGCTGCGAGCTCGCGATGATGTGCGACTTCATCCTCGCCGCCGACACGGCCGTCTTCGGCCAGCCGGAAATCAGGCTCGGCGTCATCCCCGGCATCGGCGGTTCGCAACGCCTGACCCGGGCCATCGGCAAGGCCAAGGCGATGGAGATGGTGCTGACCGGGCGAACGATGGATGCCGCGGAGGCCGAGCGCTGCGGCCTCGTCGCCCGGGTCGTCCCCGCCACGCGGCTGCTCGACGAGGCCCTCGCCACGGCGGCGACGATCGCGGGCATGTCCGCCCCGGTGGCGATGCTGGCCAAGGAGGCGGTCAACGCCGCCTTCGAGACCACCCTCGCCGAGGGCGTGCACGTCGAGCGCCGGCTTTTCCACTCCACCTTCGCCCTGGCCGACCAGAAGGAGGGAATGGCGGCCTTCCTGGAGAAGCGCGCCCCCCGCTTCGAGAACCGCTGACCGCCCGCGCGCCCCTAACCTGTGTCGGCGGCGAACCAATTCGACGGAGATTCTGCCGTAAATGTGCTTTTCAGGCCGTTTCCGGCCCGTTTCGGCCAAAATCTCCGTCGAATTCGTTCAGCGTGGGGCGGCTGAACGGCGGCGCGACCGAACGGCGAAACGGCGCAGGGACAGAACGACTCAGGCGGGCCCGTCGTGCCTAGCGGGAGCCGGGGTCGGCGAAGTCGCCGGCATCGTGGCGGAACCCGCTGAGCACGCGGATCAGGCTGTGGATGTCGTCCTGGCTCAGGCCGGGGCGGGCGAACACCTCATCGTTCAGTCGGGCAGTCGCATCCCGCACGATCGTCTGTCCGGTCGCCGTGATCTCGACCAGGGTGGTGCGCCGGTCGGTCGGATGGGCGAGGCGGCGCACGTAGCCGGCCGCCTCGAGGCGGTCCACGGCATTCGTCACGCTGGTCGGATGCACCTGGAGCCGGACGCTCGCGTTCTTCATCGGCAGGGCCCCGCTGCGGGTGAAGCTGAGCAGGGTCAGCAGTTCGTAGCGGGCGAAGGTCACGCCGAACGGTTTCAGCACGGCCTCGATCCGCGCGAGCATGATCTGCTGCGCGCGCATGATCGAGGTCACCGCAGCCATGCCGTCGGCCGCTTCCGGCCAGCCGTGCTCGACCCACTGGCGGTGCGCCTCCGCGATCGGGTCCCCCGGCAGGGGTAAGGGTGTTGACACCGTTCTTCTCCTCTGCCGCCGGCTATTGCGCCCGGATGCCGTTGACGATGAGCGCGGCGAGTTCGTCGTACGCCTGCGCGTCGGACAGGCCCGTGCCCGCGGACATCCGTCGTTTCTGAATGCTCACCATCACCGAAGATACCGCCTCGGCGATGAAGGCGGCGGGAACCTCGCGGAACGCACCGCTCTTCACCCCCTCCGAGATGAGCTCGCGCACCCGGGCGGCGGCGATCTCGGTGTTGCGTTCGTAGATCTCGTTGGCCGGCGGGAACGCTGCGACGTCGTCGATGAACGCGACGGATGCCGGCCGCAGTTCGTCCCCGACCGCGCGCAGGTAGGCGGCGATCCGGTCGGTCGGGTCGTCGATCTCGGCGAGCTTGTGCTCCACCCGTTCCGCCGCCTCACGGAAGAAGTGGACGACGGCCGTGCGCACGAGTTGTTCACGGCTGCTGGCCAGGGAATAGATGGTGGACTTCGAGCAGCGCAGTCGGGATGCGGCGTCGTCGAGGGTGACGAAGGCGAACCCCTCCCGGAGGAAGAGCGCCACCAGTTGGCCGAAGAGCTCGTCCTGGCGTGCCGTCCACCGCCGTCGCGGGACCGTCGGGGGCAGGGAAGCCGACATGAAATGCCCTTTCTACTGTACGCTCGTACTCAAAATCGTACTCTCTTAACTTCGGAACGCACCAATGACGGGCGGCGGAATGACACACCTCGATTGCACGCCCTACCCCGATGCCGACCTGATCTTCGTCACGGACTTGCTGACCCCGGACGAGCAGGGCCGCCTCGCATCCGCTCGCGCGTTCTTCCAGGCCGAGGTGCGCCCCCTCGCGGTGGAGTACTGGAACCGGGCGGAGTTCCCCTTCGAGCTGCTGCCCCGCCTGGCGGCACAGAACCTCGGCGGGGTCGGCCCGGCGGCCACCGGACACCTGCTGACCGGACTGCTGCAGATGGAACTGACCCGGGCCGACACCTCCATCTCCACGTTCTACGGCGTGCACCACGAACTGTTCGCCACGGCCGTCGACACGCTCGGCTCCCCCGAACAGCGGGAACGCCTGCTGCCGGGACTCCTGTCACTGCAGAAGATCGGCGCCTTCGCCCTGACCGAGCCGGGCCACGGCTCCGACATCTCCCGGGAGATGGAGACGACCGCCACCCGCAGCGGGGACGAGTGGGTGCTGAACGGCCGGAAGCGCTGGATCGGCAACGGCGCCATGGCGGACTACGTGCTGGTCTGGGCCCGGGACACCGCCGACCGGGAGATCAAGGGCTTCATCGTGGAGAAGGAGCGTGCCGGCTTCAGCGCCACCACGATCGAGAACAAGATTGCCGTGCGGATCGTGCAGAACGCCGATATCACCCTCCGGGACGTGCGGATCCCGGCCGGGAACTGGCTGCCCGGCAGCCGGAGCTTCGAGGACACGAACGTGCTCCTGCGCAACTCGCGGGTCTGGGTAGCCTGGCAGGCGGTCGGCCAGCAGTTCGCCGCTTTCGACGTGGCCCGCGCCTACGCCCTGGAGCGTCGCCAGTTCGGCCAGCCGATCGCATCCTTCCAGCTGGTGCAGGAGCAGCTCTCCCGGATGATCGGCAACGCGACCCTGTCGCTGTCGCTGATGGTCCAGCTGGCGCGGCTGCAGGAGAGCGGGCGCCTCACGATGGACCAGGCGGCCCTCGCCAAGGCGACCTGCACCACCCGGATGCGCGAAACCGTGGCCCTGGGTCGGGGCCTGCTCGGCGGCAACGGCATCGACACCCGGTTCGAGATGGCGAAGATTTTCGCGGACGCGGAGGCGATCTACTCCTACGAGGGCAGCTACGAGATCAATTCGCTACTGGTCGGGCGGGCCGTGACCGGCGTATCCGCCTTCACCTAGACGCGCGGGACCCTAACCAATTCGACGGAGATTTTGCTCTAAAAACCCGATTCCGGACTGTTTTGGCCCGTTTCGGGCAAAATCTCCGTCGAATTCGTTCAGAGCGAGGCGCGGGTGAGGTGCGGGCTGCGCCTAGACCGCCGCCGGCAGGGCCGCACCGGTCGGCTGGGCCAGGCCGGTCGGCTCGGCCAGGCCGGTCGGCTCGGCCAGGCCGTCCGCGGCCGCGGGAAGCGGCGGGGTCGGCTCCAGCGGCGCGTTCCAGGCTTTGATCACGGCCCAGCCGACCGCGGCGATGGGCACGGAGATGATCGCTCCGACGATTCCGCCGAGGATCGTTCCCGCCGTGAGGGCGAGGAGGATCACCAGGCCGTGCAGCTGCAGCGATTTGCCGAGCACCACCGGCGAGAGGAAGTTGCCCTCAAGCTGGTTGACCGCGATCACGATGGCGACGACGATCACGGCGGTGGTCAGGTCGTTGGTGACCAGGGCCACCAGCGCCGCGAGGATGCCGGCGGCCGTCGCGCCCACGATCGGGATGAAGGCGCCGAGGAAGACGATGACTGCCAGCGGCAGCGCCAGCGGCACCTGCAGCACCCAGAGGCCGATCCCGATGAACAGCGCGTCCACGAACGCAACGATCGCCGTGCCGCGGACATAGCTGCCGAAGACGCCGACGCTACTCGCTCCGATGCGAACGGCCCGCTCGTGCCGTCTGCCGGAGAGCGGCTGGATCAGGAAGGTCCAGATCCGGGGGCCGTCCTTCAGGAAGTAGAACAGCACGACCAGCCCGAGCACCAGTCCGGCCACGATCTCGGCGGCCACGGATACCCCCGCGAGGGCGCCGGTGCCGAACTGGCTGCTCGTGGCGAAGGAAATGACCGACTCGCGCACGGAGTCGAACTGGGCGGGATCGATCGGCAGTGCCCCGCTGCTGAGCAGTTCCTGCAGGTGGTCCAGTCCCTCGCTCGCCGAGCTGAAGAGGCTGGCCCACTCCCCCCGGATGCCGAAGACGACGAGGGTGACGATGCCGCCGAAGACGCCCACGCCGCAGATCAGGGCGATCGTCGCGGCCACCGTGTCGTTCGCGCCCCGGGCCAGGAGCAGCCGAACGAACGGCCGCAGGGCCGACGCGATGATGAGGGCGAGCAGCATCGGGATGAAGACCAGCTTGAGCTGCGTCATGCCGAAGATGGCCACCACGGTCAGTGCGAGCACCAGCAGGGCCTGGCCCGAACGGATGGCGGACCGGCCGAGGTAGTCCGTCCAGGACGAAGTTGAGGGTTTCATCGACCTAGCTAACCAGACGACGGCGAGTTCGACGGTCAGTACGGGCACCCGTTGCCGAGTGTCGGCCCCGTGACGTACACTCCTGATATCGAACATCTGTTCTAAGTATCGCACTTGATCCAACGATCGAAGGAGAACACATGCCCCAGATCATCGACACCCCCGTCGACGTCGAGCTCTCGGCCGACGGCGACCCGCGCGCGTTCATCTGGAACCGCTTCGAGCACACGATCATCGGGCAGCCGCAGGCGGTCTTCACCCGCACCAGCTGGTGGGAAAACGCCCGAACCCCCGCGCGCATCGACACCGAGCTGTGGCGGGTGGACGCGTCCCGCGGGGACGAGGAACAGCACCGCTACGACCTGCGACGCGACGTCGACGGGTCGTGGGTACTCGCCCTCGACTGGGGGTGACGGATGAGTTTCCCCCACCTTCACGTCGCCAGCGCCTACTCGACCCACTACGGCGTCACCCTGCCCGAGGCGCTGGCCGAGCAGACGGCCGCCCAGCAGAGCGCGGCCCAGGCCGCGGCGCCGAGCAGCTCCTTCCTCGCCGTCACCGACCGGGACGGCCTCTACGGCGCGGTCAAGCACGTGCGCGCCTGCGCCCAGGCCGGAATCCGGCCGGGGCTCGGCGCCGACCTCGCCGTGCACGATGACGATCTCTACCCGCTCGGGCGGGTGGTGGTGCTCGCGCACGGCCACACGGATGGACGAGGCTACGCCGCACTCTGCCGCGCCGTCAGTTCCGCTCACGCCGGTTCCGTTCACGCCGGTTCCGCTCACGGCAGCGCCGCCTTCCCCAGCATCGCCCGCTCCCGGCTGGCCGAGCTGGCGGGGCTCGACTCCCTCACCGTGCTGATCGGGCCGGCCAGCGATGTGGGGCTGGCGATCGGCCTCCGCGACAATGACGGCGCCAGAACGCGACTGGCGGCCTGGCAGCGCGCCATGCCGCCCCAGTCCGTGGCCTGCGAGGTCGTCTGCCACCTGTCGGAACCGGGCACGCCGGGCAGTGTGACGCCCGCCACCCGCATGCTCGCCCTCGCCGAGTACGCCGCGCTGCCGGCCGTGCTCACGAACGCCGTGCGCTACGGCACCCCCGAGGAGGCCGTCACCGCCGACCTGGCCGACGCCGCCCGCACCCTGACCCCGCTGGCCCGGCTGGACCAGCCGCAGACCAACGGGCAGGCCTGGCTGAAACCCGAAAGCGGCATGCGGCAGGTGGCCCGCATGGTCGTCGACGCCGGGCTCCACGACGATGACGCCCTCGAGCGACTCTTCCGCGACACCTGGCGCCTGGCCGACCAGTGCAGCCTCGACCCGGATTCCGACATCGGTCTCGGCCGTCCGCGCATGCCGGAAGCGCGCATCATCGGCATCAGCGGCGACCCCTTCGCCGAACTCTGGAAGCGGGCCCGTGCCGGCGTCGACGACCGCTACGCCGGCACCGCTCTGGGAGAGGCGGCGCACGCCCGGCTCGCCCACGAGATGAAGACGGTGGAGCACCTCGGCTTCGCCGGCTACTTCCTCACGGTGGCGCGGGTGGCCGACATCGTGCGCGAGATGGGGGTACGCATCCAGGCGCGCGGGTCGGGCGTGGGCTCGGTGCTCAACTACGCGCTGCACACCTCCTCCGTCGAACCCATCGCCAACGGTCTGCTCTGGGAGCGGTTCCTCTCCCCCGAACGGCAGACCCTGCCCGACATCGACCTCGACGTGGAGTCCGCCCGCCGACACGACATCTACCGCACCCTGTTCGACACCTTCGGCAGCGACCGGGTCTCCCTGATGTCGATGACGAATGCCTACCGCGGCCGCGGCGCCGTGCGCGACGCCGGCCTGGCCCTCGGCATGGACCGAGACCAGGTGGCCGCAGTAGCCAAGCAGATCTGGCGGTTCAACGCCCGCGACCTGCGCCGGGCGCTGGAGGAGAAGCCCGAGCTGGGGCCGCTCGCGGCCGAGGTGCGCGGGTCGGCCCAGCTCGATCTGCTGGTCGACCTGACCGCCAAACTCGACCGGCTCCCCCGCCACATCTCCGTGCACCCCTGCGGAGTGATCCTCTCCGATCTGTCCCTGCTGGACCGCACCCCGGTGCAGACGTCCGGCATGGGCCTGCCCATGTCGCAGTTCGACAAGCACGACATGGACCCGATGGGCCTGATCAAGCTCGATATCCTCGGCGTTCGGATGCAGTCGGCGATGGCCCACGCGGTCGAGGAGCACCGCCGCCTCTCGGGCGAGAGCATCGACCTGGACCGCATCCCCCTCGACGACCCGGCCACGTTCGAGCTGATCCGCTCCACCCGCACCCTCGGCATCTTCCAGATCGAGTCCCCCGGCCAGATGGAACTGGTCGGCAAGCTGCAACCCGAGGTCTTCAACGACCTGACCGTCGAAATCTCACTGTTCCGGCCCGGGCCGATGCAGAACAACATGCCCCTGAAGTACCTCCAGGCCCGGCACGGGGAGGTGATGCCCGACTACATCCATCCGCGCTTCGAACCGATCCTGCGCGAAACGCGGGGCGTCGTCATCTTCCACGAGCAGGTGATGCGTCTCTTCGACGAGCTGACCGGGTGCGGCCTGGGCAAAGCGGATGTCTTCCGCCGCCACCTGGGCAAGCCGGACCAACTCCCCCGGATCGAGGCCTACCTGCGGGAGGCCGCGCTCGAACGCGGTTTCGACACCCCGACCATCGACCGCATCTGGCAGGTCCTCGCCGGCTTCGGCAGCTTCGGGTTCGCGAAGGCGCACGGGGCAGCGTTCGCCCTGCCCACGTACCAGTCCGCCTGGCTGAAGACGCATCATCCGGCGGTCTTCCTGGCCGGACTGTTGACGCACGCCCCCGGCATGTGGCCGAAAGACCTGATCGTGGCCGAGGCCCGACTGCTCGGCGTGCCGGTCCTCGGCCTGGACGTGCAGCGAAGCACCCTGATCTACCGGGTGGAAGACCTCGAGCACGAACGCCGCGGCATCCGCCTGCCCCTGCCGGAGCTCTCCGGCTCGACCGCCGCCGAGCGAGGCCGCATCGTGCGGCACCAGCCGTTCACTTCTCTGCAGGACTTCCGCGACCGCGTGCGCCCGCGCCGCAGCACGTTCGAGGCGCTCGCCCGGGTCGGGGCGCTCGACAGCTTCATCGGCTACGACCGCACCCGCCGGCATGAACTGCTCGCCCACATCCAGTCGCTGCGCGGCACGGCCGTGAGCATCGCCGACGACCAGCTCGCCTTCGAGGTCGAGCTGCCGGTGCTCGAATACGCGGGCGCCCGCTTCGACGCGGTGACGTCCCTCGAGCTACGCGGTCGCAGCCAGACCGACCTGGAGCTCCGAGACCTGGCCCTGGCCGTGTCCGGGCACCAGATGGCCCGCTTCTACCCCCTCTTCAGCGAGTTGGGCGTCACCCCGGCCTCCGAACTGATCAACCTCCCCGGCGGCACCGAGGTTCTGCTGGCCGGGGTGCGCCGGGCGACGAACACCCCGCCGATGCGGGGCGGGCGCCGGGTGGTGTTCGTCAGCCTCGACGACGGCACCGGACCGGTGTCGAACGTCGTGTTCTTCCACGACGCGCAGGAGCGGATCGGCGGCCCGGTCTTCCACGCCGGCCTGATGCTCGTGCGCGGCCGCACCCGTCGTTCGGGAACGAAGGGAGTCTCGGTCACCGGGGAGAACCTGTGGGATTTGACGGAGGTGGCCCGCACGGTGCGCACCCGCCACGCCGCCGAGGCGGCCGCACAGCGCGTCGATCGGGCGAGCGAACTGGCCGCCGAGCTGGCGGCCCTGTCCGCCACGAATGTGCACCACCTGTGGCCTCGCCTGAGGGCCTAGGACACTCCGGAAACCCGTGCCTACACTGGCGTATGACAGGGAACGGCTTATGACAGAGAACGGCTCATGACAGAGCACCAGCCCTACGAGGTGCTCCGCCGATTCCCGGACTTCGAGCTCCGCCGTTATCCCGAGTACGTGCTGGTCCAGATGGAGATCGAGGGCGATTTCGCGCGGGCCGGTAATCGCGGGTTCGGCCCGTTGTTCCAGTACATCAGCGGCAACAACCAGACCGCGACCCGCATCGCGATGACCGCGCCGGTGCTCCAGGAGGCGACGTCCCCGGTCAGCCACACGGTCAGCTTCGTTCTGCCCGACGGGATGGATCCGGCCGCCGTCCCCGTGCCCCGCGACGGCCGGGTCAGCACCAAACAGGTTCCCGCACACCGGGCCGCCGCGCTCCGTTTCAGCGGCGGCTGGAGCGAGGCCCGGTTTGGGAACAACGGCGGCGCCCTTCTCGCCGCCGTGCGCCGGGAGGGCCTGACTCCGGTCGGCCGCCCCTATTTCGCCCGCTTCGATCCGCCGTGGAAGCCGGGCTTTCTCAAGCACAATGAGGCGCTCGTCGCCGTCGCCGACACCGGCACAGGCACAGGAACAGGCACAGACACAGACACAGACACAGACTCGGAAGGCTAGCGGGCGGGCGGCGGCGGGGCCGGGGCCGGACCGGATTCGGGCATGTCCACCCCGCCGTACTTCGCGTTGGCGACCGACATGACGGCCGGCCACATCCGGTGCCGGGCGGTGGCCGCCGAGCCGCTGTCGAAGGTGATGCCGCGCTGGTTCGCGTCCCCGGTCACACTGACCACGGCCGCAACGGTCGCGACCCGGGAACTGGCGCCCGCCATCCAGGTGTCCTTGGCGCCGTCCGTGGTTCCCGTCTTGCCGATCATCGAGACCTTCGGCACGGTGGTGCCGTACGACGCGGTGGCGGTGCCGCCCGTCATCACCCGCTTCATGGCGAAGACCATGCCCGCGGCCACGGCCGGGGTCACGGATTCGGTGCACCGCGACGCCGGCACGGGCAATTCTTTGCCGTAGGAGTCGACGATCCGGTCGATCGCAATCGGCGAACACGTCGTGCCGCGGTTCGCGATGCCCGCGAAAGCGACGGCCATGGTCAACGGCGCCAGTTCGTTCGTGCCGATGACGGATGCCGCGGTCTGTTCCAGGGGGCCACCGTCGGCGCCGTGCACGTCGAAGGCTTCGGCCCGCTGCCGGATGTTGCACAGGTCGAGCTGCTTCGCCATCCCGATGAAGCCCGTGTTGATGGAGCCGAGCGTGGCTTCGAGTGCGCTGTAGTTGGCGCCGCTCTCCCCCTCGTCGTTCCTCGGGTTCCAGCCCTGGGAATCGTAGTTCTGTGGGCCGCGGCAGTGGTCGGCGAAGGTGCCCCAGTTCGACCTCGGCGCCGAAGCGACGCGGTTCTCCAGCCGGTGTCCGGTGGCCAGCCACTCCGCCAGCGTGAAGACCTTGTAGGTGGATCCGGGCTGGAAACCGCTCGACCCACCCTCGTTGTAGTCGGTGTTGTAGTTGATGCCGCTGTAGGTGGCGCTGGTCTCGGTCACGGCGGGATCCTGGCTGTACTGCTTGTTCTGAGTCATGGCCAGCACCCGCCCGGTGCCGACCTCCACACTGGTGATGACGGCGCCGAGGTCCCAGCCCGGGTAGGTCATCGGCACATTGGCCTTCAGAGTCGTCTCGGCCGCGTTCTGCAGGTCCAGGTCGAGGGTGGTGTAGATGTTGAAGCCGCCACGGCGGAAGTTGAGCAGGCGCGCGTCCTCATCCTCCCCGAACGTCGGGTCGTTCCTGAGCAGGTGCGTCACGTAGTCGCAGAAATAGGCGCTGCCGCCGGCGGTCTGGCAGCCGGTGCTCGGCTCAGTGATCACCGGCTCAATCGGAGCGGCGATCGCGGCCTGGTATTCGGCCGGCGTGATCTTCTTGTACTTCTGCATCTCCCGCAGGATGTAGTCGCGGCGTTCCTTGTTGGCGGCGTACCCGTTGGCCACGCCGTTCGTCGCGCTCGCCGGCAGGTCGAGCTGGAACTTGACCGGGTTGTTCACGATGGCCACGAGGCTGGCCGCCTGCGGCAGGGTCAGCGCGGCCGCGCTCGTGTTGTAGTAGTACTCCGCGGCCGCCTCGATCCCGTACACGGTGCCGCCGAACCCGATGATGTTGAGGTACTGGCGCAGGATGTCGTTCTTGGCGTACTTCTTCTCCACCCCGATGGCCAGGCGCATCTCCTTGATCTTACGGTCCGGACTGGTCTCGGTGACCGCGTCGTAACACCGCTGACGGATCCTCTGGTCGGTCATCACCTCGCACTTCTGCACCCGCACGTTCTTGACGAATTGCTGGGTGATCGACGACCCGCCCTGTGTCTCACCGCCGAGGAAGGTCTTGACGGCCGCCCGGGCGGTGCCCTGCGCGTCGACACCGCCGTGGTCGTAGAAGCGCGGGTCCTCGCTGGCGATGGTGGCGTCTTTGACGTACGGGCTGATGTTCTCCCAGGCGACCTCGATCCGGTTCTGCTCGTAGAAGGAGGCGAGCAGCACCGGTGAGCCGTCGCTGTGCGTGGCGTAGATGTTGCTCTTCTGGGACAGCCGGTCGATGGCGAGGTAATTCGGCAGATTCTCGAACACGTTGATGGTGTCGCTGGTGGCGATGCCGGTGAGGGCCACGACGGGCGTGACGGCGGCGCCGACGAGCAGACCCCCCGATACGCTGATGGCCACGAGGCCGAGGATGCCCCCGATGATTCCGCCTGCCGTCCGCCGCTCCGCGAAGCCGGACTTACCCATTCCACCACCCCAGTTCCACGCGTGCACGAATCTCCGATCATGGAACCGCGGGAGCCGGAGGGGCGCTAGGGGGTTGCAGGCGCCCTCCATCGGTGGCAGACGAAAGGCCCGGCAGCGAATGCTGCCAGGCCTTTCGAGACGGATGGACGCTGACTAGACCGTGGTGGTCTTCGACCGGGCCGGGACCAGGGTCAGGATGGACCAGCCGAACAGGCCGACCAGGACGCCGATGGCCGTTGCGAAGACGGAGACGCCGAACGCGAGGATGGAGGTGAAGAGCGAAGCGCGCAGGAGCGAGGCGGTCATGACCGTGGGGCGGGTCGGATCGTCCTGCTCGAGCTGGGCGTAGGTCTTGCCGCCGCTGGCCTTCATGGCGCGGTGGTTGATGATGTCGGCCTGCGCGAACGCGGAGAAGGGCCCGACGACGGGAGCGCCGGCCAGGAAGGATGCGTCTTCGGCGACTGTAATGTTCTCTTCGCCGAGTTGGCTGCTGACCGTGCCGTAACCGAGTCCGCCGACGACGAGGAGAAGGATGCCGCCGATGATGCCGAGCACGCCGACCAGCCGGACCATTCCCGCCTTCCCGGTGCTCAGGCCGAATGTTGCCGGGATCGTTGACGTTGTCATCGTTTTGCCTCTCGTCGTGGCACGAAAGCCGTGTCACTGTTCCGATCTCAGTTTAGAAATCCTGCAAGCGTTTTCATCGATACGCATGCACTTTGCCCCCTGACTGGGGACACAGAAAAGGCGCAGCATCTGTAAGATTCCGCGCCTTTTCTGTGTCGTTCAGGTTGGACGACCCCTTCGGGTCAGAAGACCGTCAGGCCCCGGGCCTCGAACTGGCCCCGCACTCGTTCCAGCAGGTCCTCATCCGGCGGATGGGCCCCGTGCAGCGGATACGGGATTTTCAGCCGGTCCCACTTGTCTTCCCCCATCTGGTGGAAGGGCAGGACCTCGACTCGCTCGACATTCGGCCAGCGCGACACGATCTCGGCGACGGCGTCGACATTGTCGACGGCATCCGTCAGCCCCGGCACGAGCACGAAACGAACCCAGACGGGAATATTGCGTTCTGCCAGCCGGTCACCGAAAGCGATCGTCGGTGCGAGCTCGCGCCCGGTCACCTCTTTATAGGTCTCCGGGATGCCCGACTTGACGTCGAGCAACACGAGGTCGAGGTTGTCCAACAGCTTGTCGGACGCGCTCTTGCCCAGGAACCCGGAGGTGTCCAAGGTGGTGTGCACGCCCAGCTTGTGGCACTCCTCGAACATCCGCGTCACGAACGCCGGCTGCATCAACGGTTCACCACCGGAGATGGTCAGACCGCCGCCGGTCGCGTCGAAGACGCCTTTGTAGCGCTCGACCCGCGTGACGAGGTCGTCGAGGGTAGTGAGCAACCCGTCCTTCATTTTCCAGGTGTCCGGGTTGTGGCAGTACTGGCAACGCAACAGGCACCCCGACAGGAAGAGTGTCATGCGCGTGCCAGGACCGTCAACGGCCGTGACCAGTTCCCACGAGTGGACACTGGCAACGGAACCGTTGTGGATCGCTTCCATCTCGAGGTGGTGGAGTTCAGCCAGTTCGGCCTGCTCACTCCTGACGGATGAACCGTCCACCAGGTCGATCGCCGGGCCGGCGCCGGGTAGGCCGAGGTTTACTGCTGCCATTGTCTCGTCCTACTCAGCGTCGCCGCGGGTGTGTGATCGGTGGAAATTAGTGCGAGTGGAACGTGCGGCTGATGACATCCATCTGCTGCTCGCGGGTCAGTCGAACGAAGTTCACCGCGTAGCCGGAGACGCGAATCGTCAGCTGCGGGTAGTTCTCCGGGTGTGCCATGGCGTCTTCAAGCGTGTCGCGGTTGAGCACATTCACGTTGATGTGGTAGCCGGTTGCCGACGTGAACGCGTCGATGAGGCCGACCAGGCTGGTGATCTGCTCTTCCTTGGTGTGGCCGAGACCACTGGGAATGACCGTGTTGGTCAGCGAGATGCCGTCCTGCGCTTCACTGTAGGGAAGCTTGGCGACGCTGAGCGCCGACGCGAGCATTCCGTGGGTGTCGCGGCCGTTCATCGGGTTGGCACCCGGAGCGAACGACTCGCCCGCACGGCGGCCGTCCGGCGTGTTGCCGGTGGCCTTGCCGTAGACCACGTTAGACGTGATCGTCAGGATCGACTGGGTGTGGATGGCGCCACGGTAGGTCGGGTGCTTGCGGATCATCTTCATGAACCGCTCCATCACGTCGACGGCGATGGTGTCGACACGGTCGTCGTCGTTACCGAACTGGGGGAATTCGCCCTCGATCGTGTAGTCGACAACCAGGCCGGTCTCGTCGCGCACCGGGCGGACCTTGGCGTACTTGATGGCCGACAGGGAGTCGGCGACCACGCTCAGGCCGGCGATGCCGCAGGCCAGCGTGCGAATGATCTCCTTGTCGTGCAGCGCCATTTCGAGACGCTCGTAGGCGTACTTGTCGTGCATGTAGTGAATGCAGTTCAAGGCCGTGACGTAGGTCTCGGCGAGCCATTCGAGCGTTTCCAGGTAGGCCGGGAAGACGGTGTCGTAGGACAGGATCTCTTCGTCGTTCGGCGTGGTGGCCGGGGCGATCTGCTTACCGGACACCTCGTCTTTTCCGCCGTTGATCGAGTACAGCAGCGCCTTGACGGCGTTGACGCGGGCACCGAAGAACTGCATCTGCTTGCCGACGCGCATCGGCGAGACACAGCAGGCGATCGCGGCGTCGTCACCCATCTCGGCGCGGATGATCTCGTCGGACTCGAACTGGATGGCCGAGGTGTCGATCGACACCTGGGCGCAGAAACGCTTGAAGCCGTCGGGCAGGGCGTCGCTCCAGAGAACGGTGAGGTTCGGCTCGGGTGCGGCGCCGATGTTGTACAGCGTCTGCAGGAACCGGAAGGTCGTCTTGGTGACGAGCGGGCGCCCGTCTTCACCGATGCCGGCGAGGGACTCGGTCACCCAGGTCGGGTCGCCGGCGAAGATCTCGTCATATTCCGGGGTGCGCAGGAAGCGCACGATCCGGAGCTTGATCACGAGGTCGTCGATGAGCTCCTGGGCCGTTTCCTCGGTCAGGGTGCCGGCGGCGAGGTCGCGCTCGATGTAGGCGTCGAGGAAGGCCGCGTTGCGACCGAACGACATGGCTGCACCGTTCTGCTCCTTGACGGCACCGAGGTAGGCGAAGTAGAGCCACTGCACAGCTTCGCGCGCGGTGGCGGCGGGCTTGGAGATGTCGGAGCCGTAGGTGGCCGCCATCTGCACGAGTTCCTTGAGGGCCCGGATCTGCTCCGAGTTCTCCTCGCGGGCGCGGATGACGTCTTCGGTCGAGGGCTCCATGTCGATCTCGGCGCGGTCGTTCTTCTTGCCGGCGATCAGGGCGTCGACACCGTAGAGGGCAACGCGGCGGTAGTCGCCGATGATCCGGCCACGGCCGTACGCGTCGGGCAGACCCGTGATCAGGTGGCTGCTGCGCGCACGGCGGACCGCGGGAGTGTAGGCGTCGAAGACGGCGGTGTTGTGCGTCTTGCGGTAGTCGGTGAAGATCTTCTCGAGTTCGGGAGACACGGGATAGCCGTAGGTCTCGAGCGAGGTGGCGACCATGCGCCAGCCGCCGAAGGGCATGATCGCGCGCTTGAGCGGCGCATCCGTCTGCAGGCCCACGATGACCTCGTTTGCCTGGTCGATGTATCCCGGGGCGTGAGCGGTAATGGAGGACGGCGTGGTCGCGTCTACGTCGTAGACGCCCTTACGGCGTTCCTCGGGGAACATCTCGGACAGCTTGGCCCAGATCCCCCTCGTACGGGCGGTTGCTCCGGCAAGGAAGCTCGCGTCGCCCGTGTAGGGCGTGTAATTGCGCTGAATGAAATCGCGCAGGTCGATCGAGTCCTGCCAGGGACCGGAGACGAAAGCCGGCAGGCCGGTCTCCGTCGTTCCCTTGTCGCTGCGAACACCGTCAGTAATCGTCATCTAGATTGCTCTCCTCGTGGGATCGAGACACGCCCTCCGCGGAAGTGTCTCTCCCGCGGTCGGGCGCAGAGAGCAGGATCACGAGGCTCCGGCTAATGCGACGATGCACCGTGACTTGCCCTCTGTCTCAACCCTACTCCCGTCGAGGTGCCCGGCAGCGTATTCCTCGCGTTCTGGCTCTTCCGCGCTTTTTCGCGTGCCACGCACGCGCGCGGTTAAAAGGATGGCCACTCCCGATCCGGGTCCCGATAAGTGCCCGAAACAACTCGAAACTGCGTAAAACTTTGCATCTATTGATGTATTTATGACTAGAATCGAGTTATGAGTTTCCTCCTGGAGTCCCGCGCGCCCGGCGCCGGTTCGGCGACGGCCGGCTCCTCCACCGCGGGTGCCTCCGCCGTGGGCCGCGTCTACGCGAAGGTGGCCGAGGGGATCATCTCGGGGGCACTGCCGGCGAGCTCCTTCATCACCGAAGGCGAGGTCGCCGAGGCGCTCTCCGTCAGCCGCACCCCCGTGCGAGAGGCCTTCCTCACCCTCCAGGCGCACGGTCTGCTCACGCTCTTCCCCAAGAAGGGCGCGGTCGTCACCGCGGTGGACGACGCAGAGACGGCCGAGCTGCTTCAGGTGCGCGTGATGCTCGAGACCGCCGCTGTCCCCCGCCTGGCCGAGCGGCCGCAGGACATCCCGGCCGTGGACGCCGAGCTGCAGGACCTGATCGGGGTGCAGCTGGATGCCGCCGCCGCCGGCGACCTGCTCACGTTCGCCCGCGCAGACCACCGATTCCACACCCGCATCGTCGACGAGACCCGCAACCGGGTCATCGACGACATGTACACGCGGCTGGGGCCGCGGCTCGAGCGCCTCATCCACCGGGCCGCCAGCCGGGATCCCCGCAACCTCGACCGACTCGTCGCCGAGCACAGGGTGCTGGCCGGGCACCTGCGCGCCGGTGACACCCCGTCCTACGAGATCGCCCTCCGCCAGCACGTGGAGGACGGTCATCACGCGCACCTCGCGCCCTGATCCTCCGCGCCGTCCATCCGCATCTTCCTCCGCATCCCCGCAGCACACGTTCCAGAAAGATTCATGACTTCCCGCCGTACCGTTCCACCTTGGCAACTCGCCGCACCCGCCCTCTTCGTCATGGCCTGGGGCGGGAACCATTTCACCCCCCTTCTGCACATGTACGAGTCGCTCGGCCACTACTCCGCCGTGATGGCCGATCTCTTCCTCGGTTTCTACGTGGTCGGCCTGATCCCCGGACTACTGCTGGCGGGGGCGCTGTCGGACCGGTACGGCCGCAAACCGCTGTCGGTTGCCGGCGTGCTGATCGGAATCGCGGCCAGCATCCTTCTCGGCCTCGGCTTCACGAGCGGCATCATGCTCTCGCTGGGACGGTTGCTGGCCGGCCTGAGCGTGGGCGTCGCCATGAGCGTGGGAACCGCCTGGCTCAAGGAGCTCTCCGGCCCGCCGTTCGACCGCCGAGCCGGCCGCACCGCCGGCGCCCGGCGGCCCGCCCTCACTCTCACGCTCGGCTTCGGGCTCGGCGCGGGGGTGGCCGGCGGTCTGGCCCAGTGGGGGCCGCTGCCGACGCTGACCCCGTACCTGGTGCACATCGTTCTAAGCCTGCTGGTTCTCCCCTGGCTCGCCCGGGCCCCCGAAACCGTTCCTCACCACCGGGCACACCGCCCGTTCTGGCAGGACCTCGCTGTTCCGCTCGCCGGTCACCGCCGGTTCCTGCGGCTGATCGCGCCCTCCGCGCCCTGGGTCTTCGGTGCCGCCGGAATCGCCTATGCGATCATGCCCAAGCTCGTGGAAGACCGGCTGGGCGACTTCAACCTGGCCTATGCGACGCTCCTCACCGTAGTCACCCTCGGCACCGGCGCCCTCGTGCAGCCGCAGGTGGCCCGCATCAACCGGGTCACCGGCGGGCAGGCACTCGTGGCCGGCATGTCGGTGATGCTGCTGGGCGTGCTGTTCTCGGTGATCACGGCCATCGTGCGCTCTCCCGTTCTCGCCCTTCTCACGGCCGTGGTGCTCGGCGCCGCCTACGGGATCAGCATCGTCGCCGGCCTGGTCGAAATCCAACGGATCTCGACCCCCGCCGACCTCGCCGGACTGACCGGGGTGTACTACAGCCTGACCTACATCGGATTCCTGCTGCCGGTCGTGTTCGCCTGGCTCAACTCGGTTGCCGATTACACCACTCTGATGTCCATCCTGATGGTCGTCTGCCTGCTCTGCCTCATCCTGGTGACGCACGAAAGCCGCCGCGGCTCCGCACCCCGGTGAACCGGCCACGCGGTGCGGCCCGTCCCCATTCGGTATCCTCCTGTCTATGCGCTATTCCCTCCGGCCCCTCCGTGCCGACGACTCCGACTCGCTGCTCGCGCTCAACAACACCGCCGTTCCGGCCGTCAACCCCCACGATGAGAGCAGTCTGGCCGCGCTCCTGGCGGCGAGCAGCCTGGCGATCGCGGTGGTGGAGGACAGCCGGCCGGACGAGATTCTCGGCTTCGCGGTGGTCTTCGCCGTGGCCGCCGACTATGCCAGCGAGAACTATCGCTGGTTCTCGGCCCAATCCGATGATTTCCTCTACGTCGACCGCATCGTGGTCTCGTCCGACGCCCGGAACCGGGGCCTCGGCCGGGTGCTGTACGCGGCCATCTTCGAGGCCGCCCGCGCCGCCGAAGTCTCCCGGGTGTTCTGCGAGGTCAACGTCGCGCCGCCCAACCCCCGGTCCCTGGCTTTCCACGCCCGCCTCGGCTTCGGCGAAATCGGCCGTCAGTCGACCAAGAACGACACGGTGGTCGTGTCCCTGCTCTCGGCGTCCGCGGAGGTCCGCCCGGAGCTCCCGGTCCCGGCCTGAGCCACCGGCGCGGTGATCGTACCGGTCCCGGCCGGGAGCTGTCACGGCGCACCCCCCGCAGGCGTACGCTGGCGCTATGACTGAAGATGGTCGCGGAATTGCACTTCCGGACTCCCTCGACCACTGGGCCGCGGCCCAGCGCTGGTTCGGCGGCACGGGCCGCATTCCGGCCCTCGTCGGAATCGGCAGGTGGACTCTCCCCACGGATGAGTCCGGCGTGCTGATCCGCACCGAACTGGTCGTGGATTCCACGGCCGTGCCCCCCACGCTCTACCAGGTGCCCCTGACCGAACGGGTGAACCCCCTGCCCGGCGGCGAGCACGCGCTGATCGGGATGCTCGGCGATGCCTACGTCTACGACGGCCCCGTCGACGCCGCGTATTCCCGGGCTCTGTTGCGCTTCATCCTGGAGGAGAAATCCTCCCCGGGTGCCCGGGGAGAACTCCTGTTCGAGGGCGAGTCTGCTCTTCGGCCGCCGACGATGGCGTCCAGCCGCGTTCTCAGCGGCGAACAGTCGAACACCTCGATCATCTACGACTGCATCGGCGACGACGGCCGGCCGGCGCGACCCATCATCTGCAAGGTCTTCCGCGCGGTGCACGACGGTGAGAATCCGGACATCTCGGTGCAGTCCGCCCTGGCCAGGGCCGGTTCCCGCTATGTGCCCGAACCGGTCGGCTGCGTCGTCGGCCACTGGCAGGACCCGGCCGCACCCGGCACGGTCCTGACGGGGCACCTCGCCTTCGCCCAGGAATTCCTGCCCGGGGTCGAGGATGCCTGGCGCTCGGCACTGCGGGAAGCCGCGGCCGGAACGGATTTCACCGTTCAGGCTCGAGAGCTGGGCGAGGCGACCGCCGCCGTGCACGCGGACCTGGCCAGTGTCATGCCCACCCGCGACGCCACCCCGGCGGTCATCGCGGCCGAACTCGACAGCATGCGCGAGCGGTTTCTCAGCGCCGCCACCGAAGTGCCGGCCCTGGCCGGATTCCGCACCGCGATCGAGGCCGTGCTCGAGCGGGCCCGACTCGTGCCGTGGCCGAGGCTGCAGCGCATCCACGGCGACTACCACCTCGGCCAGGTGCTCGAGGTGCCCGGTCGCGGCTGGGTTCTGGTCGACTTCGAAGGCGAACCCCTGCGCCCGCTGGCGGACCGCACTCAGCTGGATGTCCCGCTCAAGGACGTCGCCGGCATGCTGCGCTCATTCTCGTACGTGGCCGGCACGGCCCGGCAGTCCTACCCCGCGCACCGGGCCGAGGAGGCCGATGACTGGGCCTCCGCCTGCCGGCAGGCGTTCCTCGAGGGCTACGCCGTCCGGTCTGGGACGGACCTGCAGGAACAGAAGGCGCTCCTGGACGCTTTCGAACTGGACAAGGCCCTCTACGAGGCGGTCTACGAGACCCGTAACCGGCCGTCCTGGCTTCCCATCCCGCTGGCGGCGATCAGGGCGCTGGCTGCGGAGGTCACCGCGCGGAGCATCGAAGCCCGTTAGCGGGATGCCGGCCTTCCGCGCCACCGTTTCAGCCGCTACCGTTTCAGCTCGGGGAACTGGTCGTCCCGCCACTCGCCCGGCAGACGCACCCCCTGTTCAGCGGCGGCGTCCTCACGCATCCGGAGTTCGACCCGCCTGATCTTGCCGGAACTGGTCTTGGGCAGCTCGTAGAACTCGACCCGCCGCACCCGCATGTACGGCGGCAGGCCGGTGCGGGCATGGCGCAGCACCGAGAGGGCCGTCTCCCCGTCGGCGTCCCAGCCGGCCGCCAGGGCGACGTAAGCCTTCGCGATGTTGAGCCGGGTGTCGTCCGGAGCCGGTACGACGGCCGCTTCGGCCACCGCCGGGTGCTCGAGCAGCACGCTCTCGACCTCGAACGGGGAGACCTTGTAGTCGGAGGACTTGAAGATGTCGTCGGTGCGTCCGATGAAGGTGATGTAGCCGTCGGAGTCCCGGCTGGCGACATCCCCGGTGTGGAAATACCCGTCGCGCACGGCTTCGGCGGTGCGTTCGGGGTCGCCGTGATAGCCGGCCATCAGGTTCACCGCGGCGCGGGACAGGTCCAGGCAGATCTCGCCCTCCTCGGTGACCTCCCCGGTGATCGGGTCGAGCAGGGTGACGGCCACCCCGGGCAGGGGCAGCCCCATCGAGCCGGCCTTGAGGATCGACCCGGGTGCGTTCCCCACGATCGCCGTCGTCTCGGTCTGGCCGTAGCCGTCACGGATGGTGAGTCCCCACGCGCGCTGGATCTGGGTGATGACCTCCGGGTTCAGCGGCTCACCGGCGGCCAGGATCTCACGCAGGCCCAGGGGCTTGACGCCGAGGTCTGACTGGATCAGCATCCGCCAGACGGTCGGCGGGGCGCAGAACGTCGTGACCTTCGCGCGGTGCAGCTGGTCGGCGAGGGCGAACGGGTCGAACCGGCCGTAGTTGTAGACGAAGACGGTCGCCTCGGCGATCCACGGGGAGAAGAAGCTGCTCCAGGCATGCTTGCCCCAGCCGGGCGAACTGATCGCCAGGTGCACGTCGCCGGGGCGGAGCCCGATCCAGTACATCGTGGTCAGGTGGCCCACCGGGTAGGAGGTCTGGGTGTGCACGACCATCTTCGGCTTGCTGGTGGTGCCGGACGTGAAGTAGATCAGGGACGGGTCATCGGATGCCACGACGACCGCGCACTTCTCCGCCACGACCAGATCGGCGTCCGCGTAGTCGGCCCAGCCCTCCGCGGGTTCGCCGACGCAGATGCGGGAGTAGTCGCCCGCGACCGTGTCGAACTTGGCCGCGTCGTGAGCGTTCGCGATGACGTGGCCGACTCCCCCGCGCGCCACCCGGTCGGCCAGGTCGTGGGCGGACAGCACGGTGGAGGTCGGCAGGATGACCGCGCCCACCTTCATGATGGCCAGCATCAGTTCCCACAGTTCGACCTGGTTGCCCAGCATCAGCATCACGTGGTCGCCGTGGCCGACGCCGTGCCGGGTGAGCCAGGTCGCGACCTGGTCAGACCGGGCCAGCATCTCGGCGAAACTGACCTTCAGCTCACGGCCGTCCTCCTCGACGATCCACAGGGCGGTCTTGTCGTTCCCCGCGGCCATCACGTCGAACCAGTCGGTCGCCCAGTTGAAGTGAGCACCCACATCCGGCCACTCGAACTCGGCGGCGGCTTGCGCGTGGACGTCCCGAAGCTGAAGGAGTCGGTCGCGCGCGTCGCGGAAGCTGGTGGTGCTCTGGGGGTTGGTCACCCATCCATCTTCCTCGGTTCGAATACCCGGAACGGCATACGACACCCGTCAGCTGCGGCGGGGATCCCACCGGAAGAACCGTACGGCCAGCGCGCCGGCTCCGGCCGACCAGGCAGCCAGCACCGCGAGATTGCCCCACGCCACGACCGGTCCGGCCGGATCCCAGGCAGCCGTGAGCGCGTTCTGCAGGTTCCTCAGGGGGAAGACCGAGCCGACGGCACCCATCCATTCCGGCCCGGCGCCGACCAAAAAGATGTCGGAGAAGAAGGCCAGCACGAACAGGACCATCAGGCCCACCGCCCCGACGGCCAGGGAATTGGGCACCAGGGCCGCCAGCAGGAACCCGCAGGCCGCGATCGACGGGGTTCCCACGATGATCACCACGAGTTCCAGTGCGAGGCCGGCCGCGGGGATGCGGAGCCCGAAGAAGACAGCGCCGACGGACAGCACCAGCACGGCTACCAGGAGAGTCAGGCCCAGCACGGCTACCAGGAGAGTCAGGCCCAGCCCGGCCACGGTGCCGCCGGCCAGATAGTGGCGCGCCGGAAGCGGGGTGCCGCGCAGTCGTTTGAGCACGCCTCGGTCGCGGGCCCGCGCGAGGGCCTCAGGCATATTCATGAACACGGCCGTGCCGGTGCCCCAGGTGATCATGCTCGCCGCGTAGAAGATCGCGAACGGGATGCCGCCCATCGGCTGGACACTGCCCCCGAAGACCGTCAGGAACAGCCCGTAGAGCCCGACCGGCACGAGCACCAACAGCACCGAACCCGGGTCACGCCAGGTCGCGCGGTTCGCGGCGCGCGCCTGGTCGAACACCAGCCGCGCCGCCGAGGGACGCCCGACCGAGGTCGCCGCGGTAGTCGAGGTCGCTGAGGTCGCCGCGGTCGCCGCGTCCCCGGGGCGGCGGGCGGCACGCACCCGCGTGGCGCCCGGCCGATCCGCTCGCGGTTCCCAGCGAAAGGCCCGTGAAGCCACGACCGCACCGGCCAGTCCCCAGGCGAGCAGGATCCCGAGCGCCGGGAGGTCCCAGCCGGCACCGGTCGCATACGGGTCGAACTGGTCCGTGAGGGCGTCCGCGTAGGGTTTCAGCGGAAACACGGATGCGATCCGGGTCAGCCCGGCCGGGAGCTCGCCGCCCACAAAGAACAGGCCGGAGATGAACGCGAGCACGATGGCGCTGCCGATCGACAGGGCCTGGCCCAGTGCCGCGGTCGAGGACACCGCGGCAATGGCCAGGCCGAGTGCGGCGAAGGCGGCTATGCCCACCAACAGGGTCACCGTCAGGGCCGGCAGGACCTCGGCTCGGAGCTGCACGTCGTAACCCAGCACGGCGACGCCGAGCGTGAGCAGCAGGGATGCCGTCGAGTAGAGCACGGCCGCGGCGATCTGACCGGCCAGATAGGTCCAGGCCGGGAGCGGGGTGCCGCGCAGGCGTTTCAGGATGCCGGCGTCCCTGGCCTCCTACAGTGTCGTTCCGAGGGTGGGATAGGTGCCGAAGAAGGTTCCCATCGCGACGGCGACGGGGGTGGCGAACTGCATCACGCGCACGCCGGACCCCGGGCCGAGGTATTCGTTGCCTGCGACGATGCCGATCACGACGAGCCAGACCAGGGACATGGCAAACGTGAAGATCAGCACGGTCGGCGACCGCCACAATGCCACGACGGCATAGCCGAGCTGTCCCAGGACCAGGCGGACCGTGCCCGGGCGGCCGATGTCGATCCGGGTCGCGGCGGAGGTCATGGCCGGGGCTCCCCGGATGCCGCCTCCGCCGCGTCCGCCGCATCGGCACCCCCGATCAGCGACAGGTACGCGTCCTCGAGCGAGGGGCGGCGCACGCTCAGCGCCGGCAGTTCGCTGCCCAGCCCCAGCGCCCAGCCGGTCAGGGCGTGCACCACCGCGGCGGGGTGGTCCGTGGCCACCTCCCAGTCGGCCCCGTGGGGCAACGGCCGGGACTCGAGGGCCGGCAGGTCCCGCGGCTCGGCGCCCTCCGGCAACCGGAAGGAGACGACGGCGGCGTGCTGCTCGGCGGCGAGAGCGGCCGGCGTGCCGAGTGCCACGAGCCGCCCGCGCACGATCACGGCCACCCGGTCCGCCAGGTGCTCGGCCTCGTCAAGGTAGTGCGTGGTGAGCAGAACCGTCTTACCCATTTCCCGCAGTCCCTCGACCAGGTCCCAGGCCCGCAGACGTGCGGACGGGTCGAACCCGGTCGTGGGTTCGTCGAGGAAGAGGACCTCGGGGTCACCCACCAGGCCCAGCGCGAGGTCCAGGCGCCGGCGCTGCCCGCCGGACAGGGTCTTGACGCGCGCATTCCTCTTCTCGGCCAGCCCGACCTGCCCGATCACGGCGTCGGCATCGCGCCGACGCGGGTACAGTCCCCGGTAGAGGCGCACCAGCTCGCCGACCGTGAAGTCCTCGTCGAAGCCTGCCTCCTGAAGCACGATCCCGATGCGTTCCCGAAACGCCCGCCCGCCGGTTTCGGGATCGAACCCGAGCACATCCACCGTTCCGCCGTCGCGGGTGCGGTGCCCCTCGAGGATCTCCACGGCCGTGGTCTTCCCGGCGCCGTTCGGGCCGAGGAGGGCGAAAATCTCTCCCTGCTCGATGGAGAAAGACAGGTCGTCGACAACCGTCAGTCCGCCGTATTGTTTCCGAAGCCCGTTGACGTTGACCACACTCACGGCAATCACTCCCCTGCCTTCGGCATTTTCCCCGAGGATAAACCGGGCCCCGCGCCGTTGCTAGGCGCCTCTGCGCCCGATCGACCGTTCAGCCGGGCTTGCGAGCGCGACTGGGCTGCACCCGGGGCGGCTCGCCGGGCATCTTCGGGAAGTCCGGGGGAAACGGCATTTCGCCGAGCCCGTCGGCGAGGTCACGGTCCCACCAGCCGAGGAGGGTGTCGATCGTGCCGGGGCGCGCCTGCAGATCCGCCCACGGGTCCCCGGTGCGCCGGAGCCGCTCGGGCACCGTGACGATGGTGAAGTCGCCGGGGGCGACGTGTGCGAGCTCGGACCAGGCGAGCGGGCAGGAGACCGGCGCCTGCGGGAGCGGCCGCGGGCTGTAGGCCCCCGCCATCGTGCGGTCACGGTTGGCCTGGTTGAAGTCGACGAACACCCGTTTCCCCCGTTCCTCCTTCCACCAGGACGTCGTGACGGTGCGCGGCAGGCGGCGCTCGAGCTCGCGGGCCGCCGCGATCACGGCGTGGCGCACGTGCAGGAACTCGTGGGTGGGCTCGATCGGAGCGAAGATGTGCAGCCCGCGGCTGCCGGAGGTCTTCACGAAAGCGGTCAGGCCGGCCTCCGCCAGCACCATGCGGAGTTCCCGGGCGACCGGAACGGCGTCGAAGAAGTCGGTTCCCGGCTGCGGGTCGAGGTCGATCCGCAGCTGGTCGGGGTTGTCGGGGTTGCCCGCGCGGGAGGCCCAGGGGTGGAAGACGAGGGTGTTCATCTGGACCGCCCAGACGGCCGCCGCCGGCTCGTCGATCACGAGTTGCGGATGCGAGCGGCCGCTGGGATACACCACGGTCACCGACCGCACGAAATCCGGCGCCCCCTGCGGCGGGTTCTTGGAGAAGTACTGCTCCCCGTCGATGCCGCCGGGAAAGCGCTGAAGCGAGATCGGACGGTCCCCGTTGGCCAGGGTGAAGGCCTCACCCACGTCGACGAGATAGCGGGCGAGGTCGAGTTTGGTCAGGCCGAGGTCCGGCCAGAGGATTCTGTCCGGACTCGTGATGCGCACGTCACGGGTGCCGTGGGGTCCCGGCACGGGAAGGAGAACGGCGGGGCCGGCCATGACCACACTGTAGTCACGGCTGGCCGGCTCCGCCACGGCCGGCCGGCCACCGGGTCAGCCGCCGCAGGGTCAGGGAGTGATCGCCCTGACCAGGGCTGCGAACCGCGGGTTCGCGGGCAGGTCTTCGATCAGCACGAGGTCCAGATCCGGCCCGGCCAGCGGAATCCGCCAGTTCGGGTACTCGTCCGTCGTCCCCGGCTGGTTCTGCGTGCGCCTCTCCCCGACCGCATCCACCAGGGCCACGCCCAGGAGCAACGACGGCGTCAGCGCGGTGTACGCGTACAGCGCCTCCACCGTCTGCTGCACCGGAAGGGCCGGGCCGTCCTCGGTCGTCGGCAGCAGTCCCCGCTCGCGCACAGCGGCGAACATGGTTGCCTGCTCGGCGCGGTCGGCTTCCCGTTCCTCGGCCACCGGGCGACCCAGCAGGCCGAGCGATTCGCGCAGGGTGACGTGGTCGCCGGCCAGGTAGCCGGCCGTCGGCGGCAGGTCGTGGGTGTTCACACTGGTCAGGCACTGCTGGCGGTAGTGCTCCGGGGGCACGGGCACGCCGTTGTCCCGCTCGAACCACAGGATCGAGGTGCCGAAGATGCCGCGTTCGGCCAGGTAGTCCCGCACCCAGGGCTGGAAGACGCCCAGGTCCTCCCCGATCACGATCGCGTCGGCGCGCTGGGCTTCGAGGGCCAGGATGCCGATCAGCGCCTCGTGGTCGTAGTGCACGTAGGTGCCTTCGCCCGGGCCTCCGCCGGCCGGGATCCACCAGAGCCGGAACAGCCCGAGGATGTGGTCGATCCGCAGGCCGCCCGCGTGACGCAGGATGCTGCGGAGCATGTCCCGATAGGCGGCGTAGCCCGATTCGGCGAGCCGGCCCGGGTGCCACGGCGGCTGGGACCAGTTCTGGCCCTGCTGGTTGAACATGTCCGGCGGCGCGCCAACGGTCATGCCCTGGGCGAGCACGTCACGCAGGGTCCACGCATCGGACCCCGTGGTCTGCACGCCGACGGCCAGGTCGTGCATGATGCCGATGGACATCCCGGCATCCGTCGCGGCCCGCTGTGCGGTCTCCAACTGCTGGTCGCAGAGCCACTGCAACCAGCTGTGGAACTCGACCCGTCCGGCCAGCCCGTCCCGGTGCGCGGCGGCGAACGGGCCCTGCGGGCCGCGCGGCTCGATGCTCCACTCCGCGGCGTCGACGGGGAAGCGTTCGGACAGGGCGCACCAGAGGGCGAAGTCCGAGAGTCCCTGCCCCTGCTCGGCGCGGAACGTGTCGAACTGCTGCGCGCGGGCCGGGCTGCGGGGCACCTCGTGGATGGCTTCCAGGGCGGTCAGTTTGGCGGCGTAGGCGGAATCCCGGTCGAGCCGGTCCACGTTCAGGTTGGCCGGATGCTGCCGGGCGGCCAGGGCTTCCACGACCGAACGCGCCTCGGCGGGGAGGTAGGCGTATTCGGCCACGTCCTCCACCCGGATGTAGAGCGGGTGGAAGAATCGCCGGCTGGACGGCAGGTACGGGGAGGGCTCGACCGGCGGCGCGGGCTCGGAGGCGTGGAGGGGATTGACCAGAACGAAGCCGGCACCGTACTGGGAGCCGGAGATCGCGGCCAGGTCGCCCAGGTCGGCGAAGTCACCGATCCCCCAGGAGCGGGAGGAGCGCACCGAGTAGAGCTGTGCCATCAGGCCCCAGTCGCGGCGCCCGGCGGCGAGCCAGGGGGTCCGGAGCCGGGCCGGGGTGACGACGAGCACGGCCTCCCCGGTGCGGCCGTCGTCGTCGGCGTGCAGGGTGTGCCAGCCCAGGGGAAGTCCGGTCGGAATGGTGAAGGCGAGCCGGCTGACGGGCCGGCCGTCGACGTCGCGCGTCTCCCCCGCGTCGCCGTGCTGCGGCACCTCGAAGCGGGCGCCGTCCTCGGCGATGATCCAGACCGATGTGGCGGAGCCCTGGCGCGCGTGGACGGGCAGCTCGAATTCGCTGCCCTCGCGGATGACGACGCTCGGCGGCAGCAGCCGGCGCCACGGCGCCAGGCGCTGCTCGGCCAGGGACGACTCGATCTCGACGCCCGTTCCGGCTGCGACGCCCAGCGCGGTCAGCACGCCCCGGAGGGTGCGGCTCTCGATCGGACGTTCCACGCCGTCCCAGCCGCAAAATGAGGTGTCGACCCCGAGTAGCCGTGCCAACTCCACCAGCGCCGCCGGAGTGCCGTCGATCTGTTCGTGTTTCATGGTCCAACTCTACGGGCCGGCATCGCCCCGGATTACTGCCCCGAACGGCCCTGAGCCAGCGGGAACAGCGGGCGGCAGGTCGTGCACACTTCACCGTCTGCACCGGTGGTGGCGTCGTGCTCGCTCTGCAGCCTTTCGCGCAGGGCCCACACCAGCAGCACCACGGCCGCGACCGCCACCACGGGGCGCACGAATCCCTCGAGCAGCGGCACCGCCGTGAGCAGATCGGTCGAGAGCGACAGTGCGATCAGGCCGAGCACGGGCCAGCGCAGATCGCACATGGTGGCCTCCGCGCCGATTGGCGCGTCGACGTAGCCGGCGACGACCAGGCCGACCAGCCCCGAGCCGACCACGGTGAGCAGATACCCCCACCACGCACCGGGGAAGACAATCGCGCCATCGATCACCGAGAGGGTACCCGACACGATGGTCAGCCCGACGAGCGCGGCGGCGGCCACGCCGGCGGCAATCAGCCGGCGTGGCACCGACCAGGATCGGAGTTCTCCGAACAGGACCGTGATGCTTGTGATGCCGGTGATTCCGGTGACGCTCATACTGTGGCTGACTCCTTGTCGGGTGCTGCGGCGGTGAGCCGGCAGGAATTTTCGCGGGTGAGGCGCGCCCGGAGCGCCCAGCCGAGCAGCGCGATGGACGCGGCGGCGAGGTAGGGCTGGACCGGTTCGAAGAACTGCAGGGCGCCGGTGGTGCCGAGCGCGAGGAGAACGATCTTGTTGCACACCGGGCAGCCGACCGCGAAGAAGGTGATCAGCCATCCGGCCAGGCCGAGGCGCCCCTCCGCCTTTCCGGGCTCCGCACCGTCCGGATAGGCGACGTAGGTGGCGGTGACGAGGCCGGCCAGGATCGCGCTGAGCAGGAGCACTGGCCAGGACCACATTGTCGGGGGGACCTCGCGGGCGAAAAAGGGCGTGTCGATCAGGTCGGTCGGGATCGCGATCACGAGGACCGTCACGATCGCGCTCAACAGGGCCACGCCCCAACGCCGAGCGGGCCAGCGTCGCAGGGCGTTCCATCCGATTCGCATTTTTATACCCTACGGGGTATTTTCCCGAGTGCCAAGCCCCGTCGCATCCGTCGTCGTCGCCGCCGCAAGCCGGGCCGGAGGAATGATCAAACCCGGGATCGGCGACCTCTCGGCCACCCGATTCGTCACGCTGCCGAGGGGTGACTGCCGGCGCCGATGCGAGCCCAGGACGATCAGGTCGTAGTGCCCGGACGCCGCGCTGAGAGCGATCTGCTCGGCCGCCCCGCCGCTCGCCCGGGCGCTGTGCGGACGCAGGCCCATCGCCGAGAGGGTGCGCACGGCAGCGGCCTGGGCATCTCCGGTGATCCGGTCCAGCCGGGCGGCGGATGCGCCGAACGCCGTGTCGTAGTCAAGGGTCGTCAGCAGCGTGACGGAGCTAAGCCGCGCCCCAAACATGGTCGCGGCGGCCACGACGGCATGGGTGGCGGCGTCGGAGCCGTCGATGCCGGCCAGCATCCGAATCCGATCGGTGAGGAGCTGATCGGTGCGAGGCTGATCGGTGATTTCCACCGTCTTGAGAACCGGGATCTGCCGCTCCAGGTAGGCCCCCAGTCCGGCCAGGGCGATCGCGAACGGGCCTGCGGCGACGCCGAGTACGAGCCAGATTACGACGTCGTGGCCCCGCCGGATCATCACCAGCGCCACGGAGAGACCGACCAGGATCCAGCCGACCAGCACAATCATGATGACCTGCCACATGCCGTCAGCATGGGCGGCCTGCGCCCAACCCGCAAGTGCCGGGTCGCACGTGCCCGGCTGCAGGCGGAGATCAGTCCTCGGTGGCGAACCGTTCGACGAAGGCCTTCATCAGGGTGGCCGGCTCGGTGACGACGGATGCGTCGATCGCCGCGATGACCTCGTCCATCCCGTTGGGGTCAAAGTAGCCGAACTCGCGGTAGATGCGGATGCGGGTCAGGATGCCCGCATTGGTCAGTTCCGGATGGAACTGGGTGGCGTAGACGTTGCGTCCCACCCGGAAGGCCTGCACCGGGCAGTCCCGCCCGGTCGCGAGCAGCACGGCGCCGGCCGGCAGGACCGCGCACGCCTCCTTGTGGCCGACGAACGCCTCGAAGGTCGGGATCAGCCGGGCGAACAGTTGGTCGGTCGAACCCTCCTCGGTGAGGGATATCATGGTCGGCCCGGCCTCCTCCGCCCCCTCGCCGTTGAGCGTGCCCTCGAGGTGGCTCGTGAGCAGGCCGATGCCGTAGCAGGCGCCGAGGAACGGGAAGTCCTCGGCCAGGACCCGGTCGAGTAGCTCCCCGAGTTCGCCTTCGATCCGGCGCTGAAGCGCGCTCTTCGTCTCCGGCGGATCGCTCGCGTTGAACGGGCTGCCCCCGACGATGATGCCGGAGTAGTCCGACAGGACGATCGGCGGCATCGGGCCGGCTTCCAGGCGCACGCGCCGGAGCTGGTCAGGCGCCAGTCCCCCGGCCTCGAGAAAACCGGCGTACTCGTCGTCGGCAGCCTCATCTTCGGGACGCGTGGCCAGCAGCAGAAAGGGCTTCACAGCATCATCGTAGCGGTCACCGGCCCGGGCTCAGTGGCAGCCGGATCGTGATCGTGGCGCCCCGCCCCGGAGCGGACGTCGCCCCGATGGTGCCGCCGTGGCTGGTGACGATCTCGCGCACGAGGGCCAGCCCGATCCCGGAGCCCGCCACCTCTTCGGCGGCCCGCCCCCGCCAGAGCCGGTCGAAGATGAACGGCAGCTCATCCGCGGGGATTCCCGGGCCGCTGTCGGCGACCGTGAGCACCGCATGCCCACCGGATCCACTGGATCCACCGGCGCCTTCGACGGTGACCGCGAGGGTGACCTCGTCCCCCGGGCGGCAGTACCGGGCCGCGTTGGCCAGCAGGTTGCCGACCGCCTGGTGCACCCGGTCGGCGTCGGCTCGGACGGATACCGGCCCCGCCAGGTCGAGGATCACGCCCAGTCCCACCGCCCGCAACTGCGGCTCGCGCAGCGAAGCCTCCTCCCGCACCAACCGGGCGAGGTCGACCGGGGCCAGGTGCAGGGACAGGCCCGCCGTCTCGACCGCGGACAGCTCGGCGAGGTCGGCCACCACCCGGCCCAGCCGGAGGGACTGGTCATGCAGACCGGCCAGGCCCTCCGGGGTCGGCTGCACCAGACCGTCACGGAGTTCCTCCAGTCCGGCCTGCAGCGCTGCCAGCGGAGTGCGCAGCTCGTGGGCCACATCGGCCGTCAGATTGCGCCGGTCCCGGTCGGAGCGCACGACCGCGTCGGCCATCCCGTTGAACGCGACGGACAGCTCGCCCAGCTCCCCCGGCGCCGTCCCGGTCACGCGCGCCTGGCGGTCGCCGGCGGTGAACGACCGTGCGGCATCCGTCATTCCGCGGATCGGTCGCACGAGCCGGCGGGTGACCAGCCAGCTCGTACCGATGGCCATGACCAGTGCGACGCCGGCCGCCACGGCGATCCACGCCCAGGCCACGTCGAGCACCCGGGTGCCCGCGGAACCCCCGAAGGCCACCCGGATCGTGCCGACCCGGGTGCCGTCGACCACGATCGGCGCCGTGACGACGACCTGGCCCATGCCCGAACCTGACCCGGACCCGTTGCCCTGGCCGGGCCCGCCGGGGTTCCCGCCGGAGCCGTGTGTGGCGCTCTGCAGCGTCGCTCCGTCCTGATCGAGCACGGCCAGGCGGCCGGAGGCGGCCTCGCCGACGGCCAGTGCACGGCTCAGATCGGCCGTTTCCCAGCCGCCGGCCTGCTGATACGCGTCGGCGGCGGCGGCAGCGGCCGACTGCGCGACCTGTTGATGCTCGGCCGCCTGGGCGACCTGTTCGCCGCGGTCGACCCCGATCAGGGCGGCCGCGGTGAGAACGAGCACCGACGAGACGGCGACCAGGACGAAGGCGAGCAGAAGCCGGCGGCCGAGCGATCCCAGGCCTACACGCGGCCCGGATCCCACGGCGCTCACTGCGGATCCTGGGCGAACCCGAGGCGGTAGCCGACGCCGAGCACGGTCTCCACGACATCTGCCCCGTCGACCCCGAGTTTGCGCCGGAGGTTCTTGATATGCGAGTCGATCGTGCGCTCGTAGCCGGCGTACTCGTAGCCGCGAACCCTGTTCACCAGTTCATAGCGCGAGTAGACCCGGCCCGGGGCGGCAACCACGGCCGCGAGGAGACCCCACTCGGTGGGGGTCAGGTCGAGCAGGGTGTCATCCAACCAGGCCCGGTGTGAGCCCTCATCGATCCGCAGCCTCCGGTTGCCGTAGGTGACCGGGCCGGCCTCCGCGGTCACTCCGCTGTAGCGGTGAAGGACGGCCTGCACCCGCAACACCACCTCATGGGGGCTGAAGGGCTTCGTCACGTAATCGTCCGCGCCCAGCTCGAGCCCGCGGATGCGATCCTCGGTGGTGCTGCGTGCGGTCAGCACGATGACGGGCAGATTGCCCAGGGCATGCACCTCCCGGAGCACGTCGGTCCCGTCGATGTCCGGAAGACCGAGGTCCAGCACAACCAGGTCGGCCGTGGAGAGCAACCGCAGCGCCTCCGCCCCGGACGCGGTCGTGAGCACGGAGAATCCGGCCCGCTCCAGGTAGCGGCGCAGCACGTCTCGTATGTCGCGTTCGTCCTCAACGACCAGCACCGTGGGCATACCTCACCATAACTCCCGGCCGCCCCCGAGCGCCGGATGCCGGCCGGGATCTCCACACCGTCTCCACACGCCTGCCAGAGTCTCTGCACGCCCCTGCGGGAGATTGATCACAGCAACAACAAACTCAGTCAAAGGAGCACACCATGCGCAAGAGAATCATTGCCACCTATATCGCCACCGGCGCTGTGGCCACCGCCCTCATCGCCGCCGGGACCGTCCCCGCGATCGCCCAGAACAGTGATGCGCGAAACGGTGACGGGCAGGGGCCGGGAGCCGGATCGGGAACCAGCACCAGCCAGCCGCACGCCCACTCGGAGATGATGAAGAACGGCCAGGAGAACCACGTCGGAATGGGCGACGGCAACGGCGCCGGCACCGGCATGGGCGCCGGAAATGGCGCCGAGAAGGGCACCGGGAATCGCGGCGCCGGAATGGGCGCCGGCATCGCCGACGTGGCCAGCGGCACCATGACCGACGATGAGAAGACCGCGATCGCGGCCATGGCCGAGGAGGAGAAGCTGGCGCACGACCTGTACGTCGCCTTCGCCGATCTGTACGACACCCCTGAATTCAGCAGGGTCGCGAAGGCGGAGGTCAAGCACCTGGACGCCGTCCGTACGCTCCTCGAGCGCTACGCCGTGACCGACCCGACCGACGGGATCGAGGCCGGCACGTTCACCACCGACAGCACCCAGAAGCTCTACGACACCCTGCTCGCCGATGGTTCGGCCAGCCAGGATGCCGCGCTCGAGGCCGCACGCACGGTCGAGAAGACCGACATCGCCGATCTCACGGCCGCGCAGGACGGCGTCACCGCCCCGGACGTGCTCGCTGTCTACGAGCACCTGCTCGCGGGTTCCGAGCGCCACCTCGTCGCCTTCGGCGGCTAGGTATCGCACGCGAAAAGCCGCACAGGGTGCCCACTTCGGTGGGCACCCTGTGCGGCTTGGTCGTGGTGCGGTGTCGCTGCTACGGCGTGGTCACGACCGCGAGGCCGGTCGACGAGGCCGCGGCGGAGATGCCGCCGCCGTCCGTGACCGAGGTGTAGCCCAGCTCGGCCAGGCGGGCCGCGGCTGCGGAGGAGCGGTTACCGGACTGGCAGTAGACGAGGTAGTCACCGTCGGTCGGGAGGGGGGCCATCCGGCTGTCGAAGTCAGGAGACTGGACGTCGATGTTGACCGCGCCCTCGAGGTGTCCGGCGGAGAACTCCCCCGGGGTGCGCACGTCGATCACGACGGCGTCGGCGGCCAGGGCCACGGGCGGAGCCGCAGGAGCGGCGGCGGAACAAGCGGTCAGGCCGAACAGGGCGACGGACGCCAGGGCCAGGGCTGCGAAAAAGGTTTTCATGACTCCACCTTATACCCCCGGGGGTATAAGATTCGCCCGGGTTGTCAACCCGCGCCGCACGCAGAAGAGACTGGCCGCCAGTGGTGGCGGTCAGTCTCTCGCGCGCTTTGCTGGCGCGGGGCAGGACTAGTTACAGGTGCAACGCTGCTCGGCGGGAACGCCGGCCATGACACTGTCGACGTGCTCACCGCAGCCGGTCCAGGTGATTTTATTGCAACGGTTGCAACGGATGGGACTGCACATGGTCACTCCTTCATTGATCTAGCGGAAACCCCAGTATACCCCCAGGGGTATCGCCTTCCGCAACTGCCGCGTTCAGGGTCTCCTTGATCGCGCCGTCGACGGCCAGCACGTCGGCCAGACGATCCGCCGACGACGCCAGCTGCCGGTACGCGTCCTCCTCGGCACTTCGCCGGCCGTTCACGTCCTCGTTGGAGAGGTTGAACCTGAAACTGTCCCCGCTCAGCAGGAACTGCCTCATCGCGGGTGCGCTCGCCGCATCCAGTTGGGTCAAACCGGCCAGCTCCTGAGCGGTGACCACGGTCTCGTCCCCCAGCGTGGCAGCGAAACCCGCCTTGGTACTGGCTTCGGCGTAGCGTCCCAGGGCTTGACTGCGCTGCACACTGGAGTTGACGAACGGCACGGAGGCCACGCCCAGGACGAGGCCGATCACCAGCACGCCCAGCCCCACCCAGAAGGCCGGTCCCCGGGTGGGCGGAAGCGGCACGGTGACGTACTCGGCCGGCCCCGGGGCATCCGGGCTGCCGCTGTTCCAGGCACCGTTCGGCCAGGCACCGTCACTCATGGCACCGCACCGTGGAGCGCATCGACGGCCGCAGCCAGTTGCTCCTGCCGGTCGTGCAGGTCGGCGACCGATCCCCGGTACCGGTCGATCAGCGGCGGCAGCTCGCTCTGCACGATGTCGACCGCGCCGGAGGAGTTGTACTGGTCGATGCCGCGATTGAAGCCTTCCACCAGCTCGTTGCGCGCGGACATGTGTTCCTCGGCCGCACGCACAGCCGCCGCCATCGCGGCGGCGACGCCGTCGGTCCGGGCGCTCAGTTCGGCCGCCACCACGCCCGACCCGCTCAGGTCGCCGCGCAACTCCTGGAGCTCGGTCGAGAACACGGCCCTCGTGACGCTGTCGATGTGGTTGGCGGTGGCGAAGCCCGCGCCAGCGACGGCCAGGGCCAGGGCAGCCAGAACCCATACGGTCACGGTCGCCGCACGACCGCTGGAAGGCCGTGTGACCGTGCTGCCCTTCGTTCCGGCCATGACCACTCCACCTCCTCAGCGCGCCTCCCGTGACTGTAGGCCCGCCGATATCCGGGTGCTAGTGCTGCGCCGGCGAGATATTGACGAGCCAGCTCACCCCGAATTTGTCCGTGCACATGCCGAAGCTGTCACCCCAGGGAGCCGGATAGCGCGGCATGGTGACCGCGCGGAATCTTACGCTGGCTTCATGGAAGCCTCAAGGAAGACACAGACAACCGGGATGTCGACGCGACCGATTCTGACCCTCACCGTGAACCCGGCCCTCGACGTGAGCACCTCGACCGAGCGGGTGGTCAGCGAACACAAGCTGCGCTGCGGCGCTTCGCGCCTGGACCCGGGCGGCGGAGGGATGAACGTCGCCCGGGTGGTGCAACGGCTGGGCGGTCAGGCCCTGGCTGTGTACACCGCGGGCGGACCCACCGGGGAAGCGTATCGCCGCCTGATCGAGGCCGAGCACATTCCGACCCTGGTCGTGCCGATCTCCGGCAGCACCCGGGAAGACTTCACCGTCGATGAGACCACCACGGGCAAGCAGTTCCGTTTCGTGCTGGAGGGCCCCGAACTCGGCGAAGCCGAGTGGCGCGCCTGTCTGGCACTCGTCGAGGCGGCGATTCCGGTGAACGGTTTCGTGGTCGCCAGCGGCAGCCTGCCTCCCGGCGTGCCGGACGATTTCTACGCCCGGGTTGCCCGCCTGGCGCACCAGCGGGATGCCCGGTGCATCGTGGATGCGTCCGGGGACGCTCTCGCCGAAGCCCTCGCCGAAGGGGTGTACCTGGTCAAGCCGAGCCGGCGGGAGCTGGACGAGTATGCCGGTGCCACGCTCGAGAGCGAGGAGAGCCAGGTCGACGTGGCCTCCACCTTGGTCGGCCGAGGGGCCGCGGAACTCGTGGCCCTGACACTCGGCGGGGCAGGGGCCGTGCTGGCATCGGCCGCGGGCGTCATGCGGTTGCCGGTGCCCCGCGTGCAGGTGCAGAGCACGGTCGGCGCGGGCGACAGCTTCCTGGGCGCCTTCGTGCTGCGCATCGCGCAGGGCCACCCGGTCGAGGCAGCCTTCCGGGCCGGCGTCGCGGCCGGCAGCGCGACGGCGATGACGCCGGCCACGGAGCTATGCCGCCGAGCGGACGTGGAACGGCTGGAAGCCGAACTCGAAGGGCTCATGGCGTAGGACAGCACTGCGCAGGACAACACGGATGACGCAGGAAGTACAGTTGCGAGCATGAAGCTCACCGCCATCGACCCGCCCGGTCGCAGCTTTTCCCGTTGGCTCACAGACGAGGAGGTCGGTCAGGTCCTCGCCCACGACCGTGGCTGGCGGCTCGCTCCCGACGGAAGCGTGATGGCCGGCACGCTCCGTAAGACCCGTATCGCCCCCTCCCTCACCGCTCTGGGTGCAGCCGCGATCCGACATCGCTGGACCAGCCGGGCCGCCGCACCGGGCAGCGACGGCAGCGGTCCGACCCACATCATGTGGGGCGTGTTCAACGCCCGCACCGACGCGGATATCGCGGCCGCGGTCGGCGCGTGAGCGCCCGGCCCGCAGCCGCCGTGACGGCCCCGGCTTCCCTCCCCCGCACGACCGCCCGGCTCATCCTCGGCGCGTTCCTCCTGCTCGCCGGGATCAGCCACCTGACCTGGAACAGAACGGCGTTCCTGGCCCAGGTACCCCAGTGGGTTCCCACGGATGGGGACTTCGTCGTGGTCGCGTCCGGGATCGTCGAGATCGTTCTCGGCATCGCGCTGCTGACGCTGGCCAGGCGACGGACGCAGGTCGGTTGGATCGTGGCCGCGTTCTTCGTGGCGATCTTCCCCGGCAACATCTCCCAGTTCGTGACCGGCACGGATTCCTTCGGTCTGGATTCCGACCTCGGCCGCGGCATCCGGCTGGCGTTCCAGCCGCTGCTGGTGCTCTGGGCCCTGTGGTGCACCGGCGCCTGGCGCGCCTGGCGGGCGAGCCGACGGGGCTGAGGCCGTTGCCCCGAGGAATCTGACCCAAGGAATCCTCCGATAGGGTGGCCATATGGGGGCCAATCTGTTCAGCCGCGTCGTCGGTCTTGCCGTTGCCGTGATCGCCGGCGGCGCCGCGCTCCTGCTCTGGTTCGCGGTCGCTTCGACCGATCCGTCGGAAGGCCCGCCCCCGACCACCGATTCCCTCCGCGGGATCTGGGGCCTGTTCTACGACCTGGAGGCGCCGACCGGTCGCGTCCTGACCGCCGCCATTGCCCTGGCGCTCCTGTTCGCGGCGGGAATCGGCCTGCTGGAGCGGCTGACGGCGAGAAAGTCACATCGCTCAACGAATCGTCGGATCACTCCGCTCGCACCCAAACTCCTCATGGCGTCGACCCGGGGCAGTTCGCCGGCCCGGTGACCGTGACGGTACTCATCCCCGCGCACAATGAAGAAGCGTTGTTGCCGGCGACGCTCTCCGCACTTCTCGCTCAGTCGCACCAGCCCGATCGGGTGATCGTCGTTGCCGACAATTGCACCGATTCGCCGGTCGCCATCGCCCGGGCTCACGAGGTCGAGGTTTTCGAATCGGTGGGAAACACCGAGAAGAAGGCCGGCGCGCTGAACCAGATCCTGAAACAGCTGCTTCCCCTGCAACGCGACAACGACGTCATCATGGTGCTGGACGCCGACACCAGGTCGATGACGGATTTCTGGCCGCCGCGGTCGACCGCCTCACCGATGACCGAGCCCTCATGGCCATCGGGGGCCTCTTCTACGGGGAAGAGGGTTTCGGGCTGCTCGGCCAGCTCCAGCGCAACGAATACATTCGCTACTCACGCCAGATCCGGCATCGACGCGGCCACGTCTTCGTGCTCACCGGCACCGCGTCCCTGTTCCGCCCGGCCGCGCTGCGGGCGGTGGCGGAGAATCGGAGCGTCACGATCCCTGGAAAACTGGAGGACGTCTACGACACGGCCGCGCTCACGGAGGACAACGAGCTCACGATCGCACTCAGATCACTCGGCGCGCTGATCATTTCTCCCGCCCGGTGCACGGTTGTCACCGAACTGATGCCCGACTTGCGCACCCTGTGGGCGCAACGACTGCGGTGGCAGCGCGGGGCCCTGGAAAACCTCGGGGCCAACACCTTGACGCCGCCCACGTTCCGCTACTGGGCCCAACAGTTGGGCATCGGCTACAGCGTCATCGCGCTGTCCTCGTTCATGTTCCTCCTGCTGCTGACGGCGCTGTCCGTGGACGCGATGGTGGTGTTCCCCTTCTGGCTGGGGGTGGGCTCGCTCTTCATCGTTGAACGCGTCGTTTCCGTGTGGCGGGAAGGGTGGCGGGGGCGCCTCCTGGCCGCAACCCTGTTCCCGGAACTCCTCTTTGATATGTTCCTCGATGCCGTGTACGTCAAGGGCATCCTCGACATCACGTTCGGCCGTCAGGCACGCTGGGGAAACGGCGACGGTCTCACTGCGACGACACCGGGAAGAAGATCTCATGCACGCTGACCTCAGGGCTCCGACCGGGATTCTCCTGCCCGAGACCTTCCTGCAGACCGACTTCTTCGCCGTCCTGGCCACGTCTGTGGCGATCAATACCGTGATGTATGCGGTGCTGGCCGTCGCGAAGATCCTGCCCAGGATCTACCTCATCGATTGGCTGCCGACCCACAATCGCCGATCCGAGACGCGCAGCATCTACCCGGACGCGCACGAACGACGCTAGTAGTCGCTCTCGGCGGCGCCGGTCGCCACGCCGTGGTTCAGCGCCAGCACCGCGAGGTCGATCTGCACGAACATCTCGGTGCGTTCGGCGCGCTCCCGTTCGTAGTCGGGATCCCGCGAGTCGATGGCGAGCCGGATCAGGCGGGCAGAGAGGGCGGCGCTGATCTCGTCGCTGGCCACATGCTGGGCGCGTTCGACGATGCGGGCGACCTGCTCGTCGTCCTCGGCCACGTGCATCAGGGCGAGGGCGAGCTTCTTGTGCACGCGCCGCCGGAGGGCCAGCTGGCTGATGTCGTGTCGCTGGTCGGCGGTGATGTCGGCCGACCACCGGGCCTTGGTGAGTGTCTTCCGGAGATGGCCGACGCGCAGCCCGTATTCCTCGTTCTGATGAGCGACCAGGGTCAGCTCTTTGCGGGCGGCGGCCGCGTAGACCGCCGGGTCGTAGTCGAGGTTGTCGCGGAGCGCGCCGACGATGATGTCGTTCTTCACGGCCATGCCCACGGCGGAAAGCGCGATCAGCAGGCCTTCTTCGACGATTCGCTTGATGGGAGGCAGGGCGGCACTCACTTTCTGGTGCATGACTCCCCAAAATTCTAGTCGTGCGATACTGGCCGCGAAAACGCGGCAGCGCCCGAATGCAGATGGAGACGTGATGACCACCACCCCGCTCAGACACCCGATCGGCCAGGTATCCGTTCCCGGCCAGGTCTTCCTGATGGGCGACTCGAGCGGCGTCGGCAACCCCGGGGACGGGGAGTGGCCGGTGCACCCCGTCCGGGTCGACGGTTTCGAGCTGGACGCCACCTCCGTGACCGACTCGGCCTTCGCGGCCTTCGTCGCCGACACCGGCTTCCGCACCGAGTCGGAGGTGTTCGGCTACTCGGCCGTCTTCCACCTCGCCCTCGCGGCGGAGCTGGAGGATATCCTGGGCCGGGCGCGGCTGCCGACCGAGGCCGAATGGGAGTGCGCCTCCCGCGGCGGCCTCGAGGGGCGCCTGTACCCCTGGGGCGACGAGTAAGGCGACCGGTACCGGTGCAATACCTGGCAGGGCGAGTTCCCCGCGGTCAACACCCGAGCGGACGGCTGGCTGACCACCGCGCCGGTGCGGGAATTCGAGCCGAACCCGTACGACGTCTGGCAGAGCGTCGGAAACGTGTGGAAGTGGTGCTCCGACTGGTGGGACGCCAACTTCTACGCGCACTCCCCCGGCAAGAACCCGACCGGCCCAGCCGCCGGCCGCCAACGCATCATGCGCGGCGGCTCCTTCCTGTGCCACGACTCCTACTGCAACCGTTATCGCAACTCCGCCCGGGCCTCCAACACCCCCGACTCGGCCGCCGCGAACATCGGGTTTCGCACGGTGAGCCTGGCTTAGGCCACCGGCGAGGACAGCACCGGCGAAGACAGCGGGGTGACGTACGAATATCCCGTGCTGTTGTTCTTGGTCATCGACAGCACCAGCTCCATGTGCGGCTCGAGGGCGGTGACCTTGTCGAGCGGGGAACCGATGATGAGCTGGAAGCCCAGCCCCTTCCAGGCGGCCACGGCCCGGCCCGCGAACTCCGAGTCCGATTTGACGAACCCCTCGTCGAGGAAGACCGGAGCGAAACGCGGCCGGGTGCGGCTCTCGTCGCCCAGCTGGAACCGCAGCGCCGCCCCGACGACGAAGGCCACGAGCTCCTGGGATTCCCCGCCGCTCTTGCCGCCGAGGGACGAGTAGGTGCTGACTTCGGTGCCGTCGGGCGTGATCCGGACCGCGGTGATCTCCACGTGCTTGCGCACATCGAGCAGTAGGTCGCGCTGGGCGGCGGCCCTGGAACCCGCATCGGACCGGCGGATCAGGTGCATGAAGGCCTGCAGCCGCTTGAAGCGGCTCTCGGTCTGATCGTCGGTGAACTCTTCCGTCGCGCCGGAGGAGAGGACCTTGAGCTCCTTCCGGAACGCGGTCGCGTCATCTCGGTGCAGGCGGCGCAGGGCGATCTTCAGCCGGTCGCGCCCGGCGCCGAAGGGCAGCGTCGTGAGGATCTCGTTGATCGGACGGAGCCGGTCCTCGATCTCCTCGATGGAGGTGTTGAACGCCCCCGCCAGCGGAACGAGGTCCTGGCCGCTCCACAGGGACAGGCGCCGCTTCCACTCCTGGCGCCGCTCGTGCAGGCCCAGCGTGTAGACGGCGTCGAGGATGTCGCGGTAGCTCGTGTACGAGTCCAGCGAGACGCCGATGTTCGGGTCCGGCCAACGACTCTGGAAGGTCTCGAAGATGCCGACCAGGGTGGTGCGGGCGCTCGTGGCGCTGTCGCGATCCTGGCTGGACTGTTCGGTCAGCCGGTCGCGGAGACGCCGGACGCCGCCGTCGAATGCGGCGAGGTCGCTCCGGTCACCGACCATGGCGAACTGGGCGTCGAGGTGGGCGGCATGCTCCTCCGACAGGGACACGGACTGCTCACGTTCGATCCGGTCCAGCCGGTTGCTGACCGCGTCCTGCCGGTCCACGAGGCGCCCCTGTTCGGCCACGAGGCCCTGGCCGTCACGGTCGGCGGCGTGCTTATCCTTCTGGGCGCTCTCCAGCTCGACCGACAGCCTCTGCTCCTCGTCTTTGAGGGCACGCAGAACTTCGCTGTCGGCCAGGACGCGTTCACGTTCGGCCTCCTTGTCCTGGATGCGGGCCTCCGCGCCCGGCACGTCGATGGCCGGCCACACGCTGTCGATGATGTACTGGTGGGCGCCCTTCCTGCCGCGCAGGTCCGCGATGCGGTTGGCCACAACGGATGCCTCGCGCGCAAGGGAATCGGCGTTCGCGCTCAGCCGCAGCAGATCCTCGTCGATGTCGTGCAGGCGAGCCCGGCTGGAGAAGCCGATGATGGACTTCTGGTCGCTGTTCCAGCCGTGGGCGCCCCGCTTGCCGTTGCGGGTTTGCCCGCTCGGGGTGACCCGGGGGCCGTCGCCGAACAGGCCGGCCGGGGTCTCGACACACAGCGCGTCGAGGTTCTCGGACTGCACCCGGTCCTGCACCCAGCCGCTGAACGGCGAGTCCTTGAACACGAGCTTGCCGGAGACGTAACGGTCGTCGCCGGCGATGTCCTGGTGCGGCCGGAGCGCCACCCCTTCGAAGTGGATCCGCACCGGGATGCTCAGCGGGTCGATGGCCCGACTCAGGGAGGCCAGGCGAGTCTCGTCAACGAGCATGACGCGCACGACGGAGGACAGGGTCACCTCGGCGGCCTGGCGCCACTCGTCCTCGCCGGGGGCGATGTCGACGAGTTCGGCCACGAACGGCAGGTCTTCGACCGGGATCCCCGCGGCCTCCGCGATCATCAGGCGGGCGTTGTGCAGATGCTGGGGAACCAGGCTCGCCCGCCCGCTCAGGAATCCGTGTTCCTGCTTCAGGGTGCGGATCTGGCTTTCCACCGGGTAGGCCTCCCGCTGGAGCAGCACCCGTTTGGCCTCGAGGCTCGCCTCGGTCGTGGCGAACTGGGCGAGGAAGAGGTCGGCGATGCCCTGGGCTTCGACGAATTCGTCGTGCGAGGGAATGGCCACGTTCAGGAGCCGGATGCGCTCGTCGAACTTCGCCCGGTCGCCGGCCACGTCGTCGCGTTTGTCGGACAGCCGGGCGAGGTCGTTCTGCAGGCGCAGCAGCACGTCGCCGCCGTTGGCTCGCTGCTGGTCCTGGATCTTGGCGACCCGGCCCTTCAACTCGGTCTCGGCATCCCGTGCCCGGGTCGCCTGCTCCTGGTTGTCGCGGCGCTCCGCCCGGTTGGCGTCGGCGGCGGCTTCGAGCAGGACCTGCTCGGTCTGGAGCTGCCAGAGCACGAAGGGCGTGTCCCCGGAGCGGTGCACCCCGAAGACGTCGATCAGGTCGGCCTGGCCGTTCGCCGTCTCGTAGTCGCTGTGCAGGTCGGGCAGCCGCTCCAGCACCCTGGCCTTCTGCGCCTCCGTGACCATGGCCCCGTAGGACCGTTCCAGGTCTTCGAAGTGGTCGACGGCCTTGTCGGCTGCGGCGAAGGTGGCCGGTTCTTCCAGGACCATGGACTTGTAGAGCCCGTCGACCGTTTTGACCTGCTGCCCGGCCTGGATGCGCGCAAGCAGGCGGAGGGCCTTGCCGCCCTCGCCGTTGGCGCCGATGCCCAGCCGGGTGTAGAGGGTCTGGGCGAACGCCGCATAGGTGTCGAAGACATCCATCTCCGGGAACCGGGTCTTCAGCGCCCGCTTGTCGAACCGCGACTCGGTCACGCCGGCCAGGTCGCGCAGGTCGAGATAGCCGTCCGTGGTGGCCATCTTCATCGTGATATCGGCGAATCTGCTCGCTCCGCGGGGAACGAAATAGGCCCGCAGCACGGTGAAACGGCGGTGGTTGTCGTCGATGAACGTCATCGACACGGCCCCCCAGGTGGACTCGTTGGCGCCGCGAAGCACCTGGTCCTGCATCTCCCCCGTGCCCGCCTCCCGGTTGGAGTCGGTCTTGCCCTTCAGGTAGGTCATCAGGTTGCGCTGGTCGACGCTGCGGGCGCGCCCGGAGCCGGCGTCGTTCGAGGCGCCGTTGAAGGGGGTGTCGGAGGGCATCATCAGTGCCAGATACGCGTCGAGCAGGCTGCTCTTGCCGGTGCCGGACGCGCCGGAGACGAGCGTGGCGGTGGGGGCGAAGGTGATCTCGTGGTGGCCCTGGAATCCGCCCCAGTTGACCATCTGGAACGAGTCGGCGCGCCACTGGGTGGTGCCCTCGGTGAGGCCGTCGGCGTAGAACAGCGGGGAATCGGTCATGAGGTGGCCTCCACCCGGGCGTCGGTCAGGATCTCGGGCAGGGTCTCGGTCAGGTCGGTGGAGTCGGCCGACGGATCGAATTCGGCGTCCAGGGCGTTCTGCGCCACCAGCCATTCGAGCAATTCGTTCAGCCGCTCCACCGGCAGCAGCACCTCGATCACGGCCGAGATGCGGAACCGGTCAGGGTCGCTGGTCTTCAGCAGCACCCGAGCCTTCGCGAGGCTGTCCACCGCGGCCGCGGCCTTGCGGGCGTCGCCCGAGCGGTCGGTGGCGTGCTCGGGGCGGAAATGGGCGACATTCTCGACCAGGTTGTCCCGATCCACGATCACGATCTCGTGGCCGTTGGCGCGCTCGCTGCGGAACCGCTGGCGCAGCAGCACCAGCAGGATCGTTTCCTCCCGCGTGTACGACACGTCGTGCAGGAGGGTCGGGAAACGGTCGCCGCCCTCGGACACGGCCTGCCGTTTGAAGGCCACCTCGTAGTGCAGGTCCACGTGCAGGTCGAGGAAGACGTCGTTCAGACGCGACTTGAGCAGCTTCCGAGACGCCAGCAGCGTCTGCCATTCCGCCGGCTGCAGGGCCGCGGAGATGTAGCGGTGCTTCATCAGCAGCACCAGCGTGCGGCGCTGCTCGACGGTGAGCCCACCCTCGTCGCCCTCGAACTGCGAGAAGCTGCGCGCCTCCTCCTCCGGGGCAAGGTCAGTGTCGTCGGTCAGCTCAGTCGTCATTGTCAGATCCATAGTTCAGGGCGGACAGCGCCGCGGTTTCGTCCTCGTTCAAAATGATGCGCGGCACGTCGAAGCTGCGGCTGGAGCCGTCGGGCCGCACCGTCTCGAACCGTTCGAGGGTCACGGCGCGGCTGACCGCGTCGATCTGGGTGGCGATCTGCAGCATCCCCAGGATTTCGACCGGGCGACGCAGGTTCGGGTCCAGGTCGTTGAAAGCGTCGCCGACGGATGCCGCGTCCCCGGTGCTGAAGGCCGTCACGATGGCGTCGCGCAGCTCCCCCAGCAGCGGGCCGCCCTGCTTGCGCATGTCGTCCAGGCTCGGCGGCGGCGGGGCATCCTCGGAGACGTCGACCAGGGCCGGCGGCGGCAGGTGCGCGCCGGGGTCGTAGAACCGTTCCCTGAGGTGCTCGACGTCGAGCGTGCCCGGCATGAGTTCGGCGGTCACCGTGGACCGGGGCCCGGCGGACTGCATCCAGGTGGCGAGCTCCTTGTTGATCTCCCGCAGCAGGCGTTCCAGTTCGCGGTCCTTGACCACGTCGTGGTTGACGATGTGTTCCCGCAGGGTGGTCGTCAGCCCGTTGCGCTGGGTCAGGACGTCATCGATCCCCTTGCGGATCAGTCGCACGGTTCCCATGAAGCCGATCCGGTCGTTCTTCGTGAGCGAGAGGGCGAAGGGGTGCAGCAGGATCGTCTCGAGGTCGGTCTTCAGTTCCAGGAGCAGCTCATCGTTGCGCAGCAGGGTGAAGGCCCCCTCGAAGGCGCGACCCTCCGGGGTCGAGGACATCAGGGCATCCGTCTTGGACAGGTACTCGTCGAGCACCTCGCTGATCGGGCGCTCCTCGCCGCGGAAGTCGTTCACGATCTGCCGGTGCATGGCGGCGACCGACTCCTCAACCCGCTTGAAGTCGCTGGGCAGCTGGTTGATCAGGTCGATCAGGTTCGCGTACCCCTCGAACATCTGCTCGTTCGACACGGCCGCGATCTCCCCGCCGGCGGCGAGGCGGTCCCGTTCGCTCGTCCTCTCGGCGATCTCCTGGTCGAGCCGGCGGATGCGTTCGTCCCGGTCGGGGTTGGCCTGCGTGGCGCGGTGGCGCACGGTGTCGACGATCGTGGTCAGGCGGGACTCGCTGATCAGGGCTCGATCCCGCGACAGGCTGTCGACCAGGAGCAGCGCTTCGAGCGCGTGCGAGGTGAGGGAGTAGTGTTCTTCGTCGCCCTCGCCGGTCTCACGGTAGAGCCACTGGTCGTTCATCCACTGCACGCAGAGGGCACGGCCGTTTCGGCCGGGGACGTCGCTGCCGACCGAGCGCAGGTCGGCCAGGTAGGCGTCGACCTGGGTGTGCAGCAGGTCGGCCTGCACGCTGCGCCGGTCCCGGCTGAAGGAGGATTTGAAGACGGCAAGCACGAACGGCGCCCACTTGCGGTCCAGCAGGCGCAGGGTGGGTTTGTCGAATGCTTCGCGCACCCGCGCCAGTTCGCCCGCGATTTCGCTCATGGTGGAGGTTCCTTTCTCGGGCCTCCTCAACCGTAGTCGCACCGGCCCGCCGGTCGGCACGCCGGGCGCTGCTACGCGCCCGGCGTGAGACCGCGGAACCCGCGCAGGCGCAGGCTGTTGCTCACCACGAAGACCGACGACAGGGCCATGGCGCCGCCCGCGATCAGGGGATTCAGCAGCCCCAGCATGGCCAGCGGGATCGCGGCCACGTTGTAGGCGAACGCCCAGAACAGGTTGGCCTTGATCGTGGCGAGGGTGCGCCGGGACAGCCGGATGGCGTCGGCCGCCGCGATCAGGTCGCTCCTGACCAGGGTCAGGTCGCTGGCCTCGATGGCGACATCGGTTCCGGTTCCCATCGCGATGCCAAGGTCGGCGGTGGCCAGGGCCACCGCGTCGTTGACGCCGTCGCCCACCATCGCGACGACGCGTCCCTCACCCTGCAGGGCCCGGATGATCTCTGCTTTCTCGGCCGGGAGCACACCGGCGCGGACGTCCGTGATGCCGACCTCGGCGGCAACGGAGGCCGCGACGGTCTCGTTGTCGCCGGTGAGCAGCACGGGTCGGAGGCCGAGACGCCGGAACTCCGCGATCGCGGCGGCACTGGTGTTCTTGACTACGTCGGACACGGCCACGATCCCTCGCGCCTTGCCGTCCCAGGCCACGGCGACCGCGGTGCGGCCCTGGCCCTCGACGACGGCGAGCGCGGCGCGGAGCTCGGAGGGGAGGGTGATGGCCCACTGCTCGGTCAGCCAGCGCGGCCGCCCGACCAGCACGACCCGTCCCTCGATCAGCGCCTGCACGCCGAGCCCGTCGGTCGAGGCGAACGATTCGGGGGCCGGCAGCGCTCCGACCCGGTCGCGAGCACCGGACACGATGGCCTGGGCGATCGGATGCTCTGACCCGGTCTCCGCTGCTCCGGCGAGCGTGAGCAGTTCCTTCTCGTCGACGCCGGCCACGGGCACGGCCGCGACGAGCGTCATCCGGCCGGTCGTGACCGTGCCCGTCTTGTCCAGCACGATGGTGTCGACCCGGCGGGTCGATTCGAGGATCTGCGGCCCCTTGATCAGGATGCCCAGCTGGGCACCGCGCCCGGTGCCCACCAGCAGGGCGGTCGGGGTGGCCAGTCCGAGCGCGCACGGGCACGCGATGATCAGGGTCGCCACGGCCGCGGTGAACGCCACCACGGTGCCCGCGCCGAGCAGGAGCCACGCGACCAGGGTGGCCAGGGACAGCGCGATCACGATCGGCACGAAGATGGCCGAGACCCGGTCGGCGAGGCGCTGCACCTCGGCCTTGCCGGTCTGGGCCTGCTCGACCAAGCGGCCCAGCTGGGCGAGCTGGGTGTCCGCGCCGATGCGGGTGGCCCGCACGACCAGGCGGCCGCCCGAGTTCAGGGTGGCGCCGACGACGGCGTCGCCGGGGCCCACCTCGACCGGCACGGACTCGCCGGTGAGCATGCTGGCGTCGATCGCCGAGTTGCCGTCGACGACGGTGCCGTCCGTGGCGATCTTCTCGCCCGGACGCACCACGAACAGGTCGCCGACGACCAGGGACGAGGTCGGCACGGTGATCTCGTGGCCGTCCCGCAGGAGGGTCGTCTCCTTCGCCCCGAGTTCGAGCAGGGCCGTGAGTGCCGCGCCGGACTGTTTCTTTGCCCGAGCCTCGAAGTAGCGCCCGGCCAGGATGAACACGGTGACGGCGGAGGCGACCTCGAGGTAGATCTCGTCCGCTCCCCCACCCGGGCTCGCGGTGAAGCTGAAGGTCATGGTCATGCCGGGCATGCCGGCCATGCCGAAGAACAGGGCGTACAGGGACCAGCCGAGCGCGGCGAGCACGCCGATGCTGATCAGGGTGTCCATCGTCGCCGCGCCGTGGCGCAGGTTGGCCCACGCTGCGCGGTGGAACGGCCAGGCTCCCCAGACCGCGACCGGAGCCGCAAGGGTGAGGGCCAGCCACTGCCAGTTCGTGAACTGCAGCACCGGGATCATCGACATCAGCACGACCGGCGCGGCCAGGACACTGGACAGGATCAGCCGCCGGCGCAGGGCGGCCACCTCGAGGTCCTGCGCGGTGGGGGCTCCGGGAGCGTCGGGCTGCTCTGCCTGCGGCGGCCGCGGTCGGGCGGCGGTGTACCCGGTCTCCTCGATCACGGCGATGGCCTGGTCGACCGTGGTGCCTTCCGGTACGAAGAGGCTGGCCTTCTCGGTGGCGTAGTTGACCGACGCCTCGACGCCGGGCATGCGGTTCAGCTTCTTCTCGATCCGGGCCGCGCAGGACGCGCAGGTCATGCCCCCGACAAGGAGGTCGACCTGTTCACCGCGCGCCGGGCTCGAACCGGCTGGACGTGGACCAGCGGGGATCGGACCGGCAGGGATCGGACCGGCCGGTGTCGGACTCACGGGGACAGTGCTCACGGCGTCAGCTCAGACGGATTCTGAGACGAGCTCGTAGCCTGCCTCATCGATGGCGGCGGCGACGGCGACGGGATCGAGCGGACCTGTGCTGGCGACGGTGACCAGGGAGACGCCACCCGCCACGAGGTCCACGTCCACGCTCTCGGCGCCGCCGAGCTTCGACAGTTCTGCGGTCACGGCGGCGACGCAGTGCGAGCAGGTCATGCCCGAGACGTGGAGAGCGGTGGTCGTCGCGTCGTTCTGCTGGGTATTCTGCTGGGTTGTGAACATGGTTCAACTATACCCCCAGGGGGTACTGGCGGAATGAGAATCCGAGCGACCCTGGATCCGCTGCGTGGCTTTGTCCGTGTGAGACTGACAGCCAGGACTCGTGAAGGAGCAACACAGTGGACGACCCGCGCGCCAAAATGGAGGGCAACAACCTCCTCAATCTCGGAGCACCGCACCTCGACTGGTCGAAGACCCCCGGTCGCAGGCCCGGATTCTGGCTGTCTGCGGCCTGCGTCGTGCTCGCCGTCCTGCTCCCGTTCCCGGCCGCCATCGCCGCCGGGCTGGGTCTGTCGTTCGCGATGCAGGCATTCCAGGTGATTCCAGCGGGCGCCCGCGGGCGTGGGCTGGTGATCACGTCCCTGGCTCTGGCTTCGGCGACGATCCTGGTGGTCGTGGCCCGGACGATCGCAGCGATTCTCTTCTAGAACGCCTGCTCAGAAGGGCGGTGGGTCGACGTCCGCAGCGGGCTCCACAGGTTCGAACGGGACCGCCGGATCCGACCGGTAGTTCAAACCGCTCGGCGCCGTCCAGTCCAGCACTCCCCCGGCTTGCTGGGTCACCGTCCAGTTCGTCTGCGTCTTCAACCGATGATCCGGAGCACACAGGCACGCCAGATTGTCGTAACGGGTCTCCCCGGTGTGCTGCCACTCGTGACCGTGATCCACCTGGGCCCGCACCGCCGGCCGGGTGCAGCCCGGGAACCGGCAGGTCCCGTCCCGGATCTCGATCAGCCGCCGCAGGTCTTTCGGGACCCGGTACTGATCCCGGCCCACCGAGAGCATCACCCCCGTCTCCGGATGAACCAGGATCCGCGTGAAACTCGGCGCCCCCGCCGCCAGCAACCGGGCCGTCTCCGGATCGATCGGACCGTACCCCTCCAGCAGCCCCGGTTCCTCACTCTTGCCCAGCAGAGTCAGAACCGGCACGGTCACGTTCACCGTGGCCCGCACACCCCGGCCGAGGCCCGCCGGCGTCACCCCGTCGACCATCAGGTCCGCGAACACATCCGCCCGCAACTGCGCCAGGGTGCGCTCCTCGTCCAGCCCCTGCAGGCTCGCCGCCATGTCGCCCACCCGGGTGAATATGGCCTGAGCCACCGGCATCGGCTGATAACTGTGCAGCCAGCCCATGCCGTCCTGCGCGGGCTCGAGCACCAGAACCCGGTCGGCCTCGCACTTTCGCCGGCGCACCGTGATCGACTCCGGATGCGTCCGTTCCCGCACCCTTCGGGCCACCCGGTCGAACTGAGCCACCGTCACCCGCTCCGCGACCGGAAGCACCTCGGCCTCGAAACTCGCCCCGGCCTCCTCGGGCAGTGAATTGGCCTGCTCGATCAGCACCCGGGCATGCGCGTAACTGATCCGGCCGGCCGACAGAGCGTCCCGGGTCGCCATGAACGCCCCCGAGAGGGCCTCGCTCTTTGCGAGAAGATTCGACGCGGCCGCCTGCGACACATGGAGCGCGCAGGCCAACTCGGCGATCGCCGTGCGATGGGCGATCTCGAGCGCATCCCACCTTGACCCCAGCACACCCGCCGAGACCGCTGAATGCGGGCGGCCGACCTCGTCGTCAGCGTCGTCAGCGTCGTCAGCGTCGTCAGCGGTCACACCGTGCTCGACCGCCCGCGCGACCAGAGCGCGCCGGGTCCGCTCACGCTCCGCGTTCGCCTCGGTCTCGAAACACCAGGACCGCACGCGCTCCACCGCCTCGGCCCGCGCCGCGGACACGGATGCCAGCAGTCGATCGGCGGCCGCGGCCGCCCCGACCAACTCGGCCAGCATGCCGACCCGGCGGTCGAGGAACCGCAGTTCGCCCGCAGCCGGGCCGGCTGCCTGCAGACCGGTTGCGTACAAACCGGCATCGTCGAATTCCTCAACGTCGAAGAAGGCCTCGGCGTCGAACTCGAAGCCAGGACCGCCGGCGCTGTTCCGGAACGCCGGGCCGGTCAGGGTGTCGAACGCGGCCAGGGCGTCCAGCGTCGTGGTGCACTCATTTCTGAGGTTCTCCATGCGACCAGAATATCACGATCCAGAACACAGGTGTGAAATAATGTCAACTATTTACCGCTTAGTTTAGAACTGAACGACGATACTTTCACTCGGCGTCATCCCGGATCAGCGCGGCGAGCGCAGCCGGCCCACCGCCGGCAGGAAGCGTCCGATGTGGGCGCCGTACGCGGCGTAGTCCGGATGCTCGGCCACCAGCATCCGTTCCTCCCACCGGGCCTTGCCGGCCAGGAGCAGCAGGAGGGCAACCCAGGCCACCAGGTGCCAGACCGAGGCGCCGATCAGTGCAAGACCAAGCGCGCCCGCGATGAGTCCGGCATAGATCGGGCTCCGCATGAGCCCGTAGACGCCGGTGGTGACCAGGGGCGCGTGTTCACGCGGGACCGGGCTGGCCGTCAGCGCCGGACCGAGACCGACCACGCCCAGCACGGCCAGAACCGCGCCGGCCAGGCAGAGCGCGGCCGAGGCCACGGCGACGACAACGGTGACCGGCCACAGAGAACCGTGGGGCAGGAACGCCAGCGCCGCGAGCAGCACGAATTGTGCGGACACCAGGCCGACCGCGAGCGCGCGTTTCATGATTCGAGGCTCCGCCCGCGGGGTGCGTGCGGGCGCTATTGAGCGGGGCCGACCCGCGCTAGGTTCATGTCATCGACTGGCCGACGAACGGAAGAGAGTGCCGACGTGGACTCGCAACAGATGCCCCTGCTGATCGCGGTGCTCGCCGCCCTGGTCGACCTGGCGATCCGAATCGCCGCCATCATCGTCATACCGCGCAATCGGAAGCCGACCGCGGCGATGGCCTGGCTGCTGGCGCTCTTCCTGATCCCCTTCGGCATTCTGTTCTTCCTGCTCCTGGGCAGCTCCAAACTGCCGAAGAAAAGGATGGAGAAACAGGCCGAGATCAACAGGTCGATCGCCGACAGTGTCGCGGGCATGGACCTCACGGACGGCAGGACCGAGTGGCCGGACTGGTTCGCATCGGTGGTCACCCTCAACACCGGCCTCGGCGCCGTGCCACTCGTCGGCGGCAACACCGCGCACCTGATCGGCGACTACCGGGCCTCCATCGCCGCCATGACCGCCGAGATCGACGCCGCCACGACGTTCGTGCACGTGCAGTACTACATCGTGTCCCTGGACGACACGACGAAGGACTTCTTCGCCGCGATGGAGGCGGCCGTCAAGCGTGGGGTGACGGTTCGCCTCCTGGCGGACCACATCGCCTCGATCCGCACGGTCGGCCATGCGGCGACGTTCGCCGAGCTCGACCGAATCGGGGTGATGTGGAGCTTCATGCTGCCGGTGCAGCCGTTCAAGGGCAAATACCAGCGGCCCGACCTGCGCAACCACCGCAAGATCGTGGTCGTCGACGGGCGGGTGGGCTTCATGGGCTCTCAGAACCTGATCGATCGCAGCTATCTCTCCGCGAAGAACCTGAAACGCGGGCTCCAGTGGCAGGAGCTGGTGGTTCGGGTGACCGGGCCCGCCGTCAGCGGTATGAACGCCGTCTTCCTCTCCGACTGGTACAGCGAGACCGACGAGAAGCTGCTCGACGAACGGGTTCCCGCCGCCGCTGTTCCCCGTGACACGTCCCCGGAGGCCCTGGAGTGCCAGGTCGTCCCCAGCGGTCCGGGCTTCGAGGGCGAGAACAACCTGCGGCTCTTCCTCGCATCGCTCTACACCGCCCAGAAACGCATCATCATCACCAGTCCCTACTTCGTTCCCGACGAGGCCATGATGTACGCCATCACGTCGTCGTGCCAGCGCGGCCTGGAAGTGCAGCTCTTCGTGTCCGAGATCGGCGACCAGGGGCCCGTCTACCACGCCCAGCGTTCCTACTACGGCGCGCTCCTTCAGGCGGGCGTGCGCATCTGGCTGTATCCGGCGCCGTACATCCTGCACGCCAAGCACCTCTCCATCGATGAGGACGTGGCCGTGATCGGGTCGAGTAATATGGACATCCGTTCTTTCAGCCTCGACCTGGAGGTGTCGCTGCTGGTGCGCGGCGCTTCGTTCGTCGCCCAGATGCGGGAGGTCGAAGAGGGCTACCGGACGCTCAGCCGCGAACTCACCCTGGCGGACTGGAACCGGGAACCCGGGCGGGCCACGGCGCTGGACGGTCTCGCCCGGCTGACCTCGGCCCTGCAATGACCGGGTGAGGGGGGTTTCACCATGGCGGAGACAGGCGGGCTGACCTCGGAGGAAGCCGCACGACGGCTCGCCCAGGACGGCCCGAACCTGCTCCCCCGACTGGCCCGCCCCTCCCCCCTGCGCGAGCTCGCCCGCCAGTTCACGCACCTGCTCGCGCTCCTGCTCTGGGCGGCCGCCGGGCTCGCCCTCCTCGCCGGCACGCCCGTGCTGGCCGTCGCCATCGTGGTGGTGATCGTGTTCAACGCCGTCTTCGCGTTCGCCCAGGACTACCGGGCAGACCGGTCCACCGAGCGGCTGCGGGCACTGTTGCCCAGCAGCACCCGGGTGCGCCGGGACGGCCGCATGCGCACGATCGACCCCGTTGATCTTGTGCGCGATGATGTGGTGCTGCTCAGCTCCGGCGACCGGATCGCGGCCGACATGGAGCTGACGGAGGCCAACGAGCTCGGCGTGGACGAGTCCGTGGTGACGGGCGAGAGCGAGCCGGTGCGGCACGACCGAGGAGAGCTCCTCAGCGCGGGCACGTTCGTGGTGCAGGGCGAGGCGGAGGCACGGGTGACCGCCACCGGGGCGACGACGACCCTGGCCGCCATCTCCGCGCTGGCGCGTTCGGCGACCAGGCCGCCCAGCCCACTGACCCACGCGCTCAACCGGGTGGTGCGGACCGTGGCCGTGTTCGCGGTCACCACGGGCGTCGTCCTGGGCATCGCCGGCGTCGTGATCGGGCTCCGGCCGGTCGATGCCTTCCTCTTCGCGGTCGGGGTCGCCGTGGCGCTCGTCCCCGAGGGCCTCCTGCCCACCGTGACGCTGTCCCTGGCCCGCGGCGCCCAGACCATGGCGCACGAGCAGGCCCTGGTGCGCCGGCTCGACGCCGTGGAGACCCTGGGCGCGACCACGTTCATCTGCACCGACAAGACCGGCACCCTCACGCAGAACCGGATGTCGGTGGTCGAGATCTGGACCCCCGGGGGCCTGGTGCGGGTGCAGGGCGACGGCTACGAGCCGACGGCGACCATCACCGGGCCAGCCGAGGCCACGACCCTGCTGCCGGGCCTGGCGGCATCCGCCGTGCTCTGCGTGACCGGACGGGCCGTGTCGCACGCCGGCAAGTGGCAGGCCGAAGGCAACCCGCTGGACGCCGCGATCTTCGCCCTCGCGATGCGGTGCGGGTGGCAGGACGACCCGAGCCGGCCCGTGACCCGCCTGCCCTACACGGCGAAACGGATGATGAGCTCCGCCGTGCTGGCCGGCCGGGCCAGCACCATCGGCGCGCCGGAGCGGGTCTTCGAGCGGTGCTCCCGAGTGCCGGAGGAGGCACACCGCGCGCTGTCGCGGATGACGGCCACCGGCCAGCGCGTGCTGGCGGTGGCGGGACGCCCCTGGTCGGCCACCCCGACCGAGGAGGCCGTCGAAACGGACCTGGAGCTGCTCGGCCTGCTCGGCCTGGAAGACCCTCCCCGGCCCGATGTGCACGAGGCGCTGCAGGCCTGCCGGGACGCGGACATCCGCGTGATCATGGTCACCGGTGACCACCCGAACACGGCCGAGGCGGTGGCGCGGGAGGTCGGCCTGCTGCAACCGGGCGGCGCCGTCCTGGGCTCGGGGCTTCCCGAGGATGACGCCGAGCTCGGCGAACTGCTCGACCACCGGGCGGGAGCCGTCGTGGCCCGGGTTACGCCCGCGGACAAGCTCCGCATCACCCGGGTGCTCCGGGAGCGCGGGCACGTGGTGGCGATGACCGGCGACGGCGTCAACGACGCGCCTGCCCTGCGGGAGGCCGACGTCGGGGTCGCGATGGGCCGGAGCGGCAGCGACGTGGCCCGGGAGGCGGCCGACCTCGTGCTGCTCGACGACCATTTCGGCACCATCGTGACCGCCGTGCGGCTGGGACGGGCGACCTTCGCCAACGCGCGTCGCTTCCTCACCTACCACCTCACCGACAACGTCGCCGAGCTTGCGCCGTTCGCGGTCTGGGCGTTGACCGGCGGCCAGTTCCCCCTGGCGATCGGGGTGCTCCAGGTGCTCGCCCTGGACATCGGCAGCGACATGCTGCCCGCGCTGGCGCTCGGGGTGGAGCCGCCGAGCAAGCGCGTCATGCTCGGCCCGGTGCGCTCGCGGTCGCTGATCGACCGCCCGCTGGTCTGGCGGGCGTTCGGGGTGCTCGGCCCGGTCGAGGCGGCCGCCTCGCTCGGCGGGTTTGCCGCAGTGCTGGTGCTGGGCGGCTGGTCGTGGGGGCAGCAGGTCGCACCCGGGCTCCTGGCCGCCGCGTCGGGCACGGCGTTCGCAACGATCGTGGTCGCTCAGATGGCGAACGCCTTCGCCTGCCGCAGTGAGGCGATCCCGGCGTGGGGGCTCCCTTTCCTGGGCAACCGTTCCCTACTGGCCGCGGTCGCCGCCGAACTGCTCCTGCTGCTGGCCTTCCTCGGTATCCCGGCCGCGAGCGGGCTCCTGGGCGGCGGCTGGCCTCCCCCGGCCGCCTGGCTCTTCCCGCTGGCCGGCGCCGTCCTGGTCATCCTGGCCGACGCCGCCTTCAAAGCCGTGCTCCGACGCCGGCGCCGCGGCCGCGCCGCGTAACGGTAGCGCCGGCCGGTTCCACTAATCCCCGCCAATCCCCGCCAATCCCCGCCGAACCGTGACTTCGGACCCTGTTTTTCGTCCGTTCAGGGGCGCTATTCACGGTTCGGCGAGTCTGGCGGCTGGTCTGGCGGCTGGTCTGGACGGCGGGGCCGGGGAGCCGCGGCGCGTAACAGAGCGCGTAACAGAGCGGGACCGGCGCCGGGGCCTCGGTATTCTTGAGCGCATGAAGCTGACAGCACTCGCCACCCTGACCCTGGTGGGGGCGCTGGCATTGAGCGGATGCTCCACCAGCCTTCCCGAGACCGGCTCGACCCCGGCCGCCTCCGCGGCCACGGCCGCGCCCACGGACGGCTCCTGTGCCGGGGTGAGCGTGGTCGTCGACTTCGGCTCCCTCGACGCCGCCCGGATCACGGACTGCGTCGACACCGGCGCGGCCGGCACCGTTGCCGCGAGCGAGGTTATGAAGTCGGCCGGCGTGACGACCGAGGGAACCGTGGAGTGGGGCGACCAGGTCGTCTGCCGCGTCAACGACCGCCCCGCCGCCGCCGAGACCATCGAGATCGACGGAGAGGCCCCCTTCACCGAAGCCTGCCAGTCCATGCCGGCGGCCGCCGCCTACTGGGCGCTCTGGGTCAAGCCCACCGCAGACGCCTCCTGGGAGTACGCGTCGGAGGGTCTCGGCAGCCTCAAGCTGGAGCCGGGCCAGTCCGTCGGCCTCGTCTTCACGACCGGCACCGAGACACCCACGCCCGGCAGCTGATGTTGCGGCTCCGCATGGCCCCCCTGCGCTCCGCGGCGTTGCTCGCGGTCGCGTTCGTGGCCCTGCGGGTCGTCTACCGGGTCGTCTTCGGCGGGGCATCCGGCGGCGGCGCGGTGCTGCTCGACCTGCCGCGCATTCCGCTCGGCGGGCCGTTCGCGCACATCGCGCTGCTCGGCCCCGTCAGCACGGGGGGCCTCTGGAACGCGGCTCAGAGCGCGCTGCCCTTCTCCGCCGTCATCCTCGCGTTCGGTGTGCTGAACGCCGTCGTCGACGTGCGGCGCTTCTTCGCCCGAGGCGCCGCCCGGGGCCCGCTGCGCGCCCTGTCCCGGTCGCTCGTGATCGCGTGGGCCACGTTCCCGGCGCTGATCGCCTCGGTGCGGCGCGTTCACACCGCCAGTGCGCTCCGCGGCGAACGGTCGATCCCGGCACTGCTCGTGCCCGTCTTCGAACAAACCGTGGAGCGGGCGCTCTGCCTGGCCGCGTCGATGGAGTCCCGCGGGTTCGCCGCCGCCCGCACCGCCCCCGGCGTCTGCGAGCGGCCGGTGGTGATGACGGATGCCGCGCTCGGCTTCGCGGGCGGCGGCTGGCAGCTGGAGGGCCTCACCCTGAGCCTCGCTCCCGGCACGCTGACCGTGATCACCGGGTCGACCGGATCGGGCAAGACCAGCCTTCTGCACAGCATGAGCGGACTCTTCCAGCACTTCCACGACGGCGGGCAGCACGGAGTGATCGAGGTGGGCGGCCTGGACCGCGCGGCCACTCCCCCCCGCGAAACGGCCGGCTTCGTCGGGCTCGTCTCCCAGAACGTGCGGCTCTCCTTCGTGGCCGAGACCGTGCGGGACGAGATCGGATTCGCCCTGACCGTGCGGGGCGTCGCCGCCGTGATCGTGGAGCAGCGCGTGCACGAGGTGGCCGCGCAGCTGCAGATCGAGCACCTGCAGGGCCGCACCGTGGAGGCGCTGTCCGCCGGCGAGGCCAGCCTGGTGGCCATCGGCGCCGCCCTGATCTCCCAACCGATCCTGCTGCTCGTGGACGAGCCCCTCGCCGACCTGGACGCCCCGGCGCGAGGGCGGGTGGTGCGGGTACTCGACCGGCTGGCCCACGAGGCGCAGGTGTGCGTCGTGGTCGCCGAGCACAACACCCGCGAATGGGAGAGCGCAGCGGATGCCTGGCTCGAGATCCGCGGAACAGACGTGCGCACCCTCGGCCCCGGTGAGCGTCCGAGCGCGCTGATCGCGGCGGAACGGGCGGCGCGGACGACAGCGCGACCCGCGACCCCAGCCGGACCTGCGGGGCCGCTCGCCGGCATCCGTCATCTCACGGTTCTGCACGGGACCGAACTGGCGGTCGATGACGTCTCGTTCGAGCTCGCGGCCGGCGACCGGGTGGCCCTCGAGGGCCGGAACGGCGCGGGCAAGAGCAGCCTGCTCCGCGCGATCGCGCTGCCCTCGGCCCGCGGGAGCGTGCTGGTGGCCGGGCAGGACGTCTCCTTGCTGCGTGCGGGAGCCCGGCGCGCGTTCGTGGCCCTGGTGCCGGAGAACTTCGACGATCTGCTCTTCGCCGTGACCGTGGCCGAGGAGTGCAGCCGGGCGGACCGCCAGCTGAAGCCGGGCAACGGGCCCGGGACCGCTGCCCGTTTCGCGGACCTGCTCGGGCTCGGTGCCGGGATCGGGGCCGGTGCCAACGCCGGTGCGGCGCACCTGATGCAGCAGCATCCGCGGGATCTCTCGGCGGGCGAACGCCTCTGCCTGGTGATGGCGATCCAGCTGGCCGCCGGCCCCAGGGTGCTGCTGGTGGACGAGCCGACGCGCGGGCTGGATCCGCGTGCGCGGGAGCTCGTGGGTTCCGCGCTGGTCCGCGCCTCGAGTGACGCCTCGGCGGTGCTGTTCGCCACCCACGACCGCGACTTCGCCCGGTCCCTGGCCACGAAGACGCTCGTGATGGCCGCCGGCCGGCTCACCACCGAACCGGCGCTGGTGAGGCCCTGATGCGTGCGCGGTGGACGTCCTGGCTGCTCGCGGGCGGCAGCCTCCTGGCCGCGGCGGGTTTCGCCTGGCCGTTCTTCGCGTCGGCGCTGCCGGAGGACGCCAGGGCCGCGGCCCCGATCGTGGCGTTCGCGCTCGTTCCGGCTCTGATCGTGGCCCTCGCACTCACGCTCGACCGGGAGATGTACACGGCCAAGACCGTGGCCCTGCTCGGGGTGCTCTCGGCGGTCGGCGCCGCGGTGCGCATCGCGGGAACCGGGGTGGGCGGCGTCGAGGCGGTGTTCATCCTGCTGATCTTGGCCGGGCGCGCCTACGGAGCCCGGTTCGGGTTCCTGCTCGGCCTGCTCACCATCGCGGTGTCCTCGGCACTGTGGGGCGGGTTCGGCCCGTGGACCCCGTTCCAGATGTTCGCCTGCGGCTGGGTGGGGGCCGGGGCGGCGCTGCTGCCGCGCATCCGTACGCCACGGATCGGCACCCCGCGGAACGGCACCGCCCGGCTCGAGATAGCCATGCTCGTGGCCTACGGCATCGCCTCGTCGTACCTGTTCGGGCTGGTGATGAACCTCTGGTTCTGGCCCTTCGCCGTGGGCTCGGGCACCGACATCTCCTATGCGGCGGATGCCCCGCTCGGCGAGAACCTCGCCTCCTTCGCGCTCTACACGCTGGTGACCTCGACGCTCACCTGGGACACCGTTCGTGCCATCACCACCACGATCGGCATCGTGCTGGTGGGCCCGGCCGCACTGGCCGCCCTGCGCCGGGCGAAGCTGGGCAAGCCGGGCAGGCCCGGCAGGCTCGTCACACCGAGAAGTACTTCGCTTCCGGGTGGTGGAACACGAACGCATCCGTCGACTGCTCCGGGTGCAGCTGCAGCTCCTCCGACAGCACCACGCCCATCCGCTCGGGCCTGAGCAACTGGACCACCTTGCGGCGGTCCTCCATCTCGGGGCAGGCCGGGTAGCCCAGCGAGAAGCGGGCGCCGCGGTACTCGAGCTTGAACATACCGGCCAGCTCGGCCGGGTCTTCGGCGCCCAGGCCGAGTTCGCCCCGCACCCGGGAGTGCCAGTACTCGGCGAGGGCCTCGGTCAGCTGCATGGTCAGGCCGTTGAGTTCCATGTAGTCGCGGTATTTGTTCTCGGCGAACAGCTTCGCGGTGACCGTGTCGACGTTCGCGCCGGCCGTGACCAGCTGGAGGGCGACGACATCCGTCTGCCCGGAACCCTGCGGGCGCACGAAGTCGGCCAGGCACAGGTGCCGGTCGCGGCGCTGGCGGGGGAAGGCGAAGCGCAGTCGCTCGGAGCCCACCGGGCCGCCGGAGCCGCCGTCGGGCGCGAGCAGACCGGGCACGCCCAGCACGCCGGACGGGTCGTCGCCGTGGTGCAGCACGACCAGGTCGTTGCCCTCGCTGAAGGCGGGGAAGTAGCCGTAGGCGACGGAGGCGTCGAGGATCCCCTCGGCGAGGATGCGGTCGAGCCAGTAGCGCAGCCGGGGCCGGCCCTCGGTGTCGACCAGGTGCTGGTAGCTCGCGCCGTCTTCCCCGCGGCTGGGCTTCAGGCCCCACTGCCCCATGAACGTCGCCCGCTCGTCGAGGAACGCGGAGTACTCGGCCAGCGCGATCCCCTTGACGATGCGGGTGCCCCAGAACGGCGGCACGGGCACCGGGTTGTCGGCGGCCACGTCGGAGCGGGCCGGCATCGCGTCCGGCTCGGTCACGGTCAGCAGGCTGCGCTTGTGGATGCGTTTCTTCAGGGGCGGCAGGCCGACGGATGCCGGGTCGGCGCCGCGTGCGACGGCGACCAGCGGTTCCATCAGGGCCAGGCCCTCAAAGGCGTCCCGCGCGTAGCGCACGGTGCCCTCGAACAGTCCCGCGAGGTCTTCCTCGACGTAGGCCCGGGTGAGGGCCGCGCCGCCGAGGATCACGGGCCACTTGCCGGCCAGGCCGCGGGAATTGAGCTCGAGCAGGTTCTCCTTCATCACCACGGTGGACTTGACCAGCAGCCCGCTCATGCCGATCACGTCTGCATTGCGCTCCTCAGCGGCCTGGATGATCTCGTTGATGGTCTTCTTGATGCCGATGTTGATCACGTCGTAGCCGTTGTTGGTGAGGATGATGTCGACGAGGTTCTTGCCGATGTCGTGCACGTCGCCGCGCACCGTGGCCAAAACCATCGTGCCTTTGCCGGCTGCCTCGGTCTTCTCCATGTGGGGTTCCAGCAGCGCGACCGCGGTCTTCATCACCTCGGCGGACTGCAGCACGAACGGCAGCTGCATCTCGCCGCTGCCGAACCGGGCGCCCACCACCTGCATGCCCGCCAGCAGGTGCACGTTGACGATGTCGAGGGCGCTGAGGCCGCCGGCCCGCGCCAGGTCGAGGTCACCCTCCAGCCCCTTAGCTTCGCCGTCGATGATGCGGCGTTCGAGGCGTTCGCCCACCGGCAGGGCCGCGAGCTCGGCGGCGCGCTCGTCCTTCAGCGCGGCGGAGTCGACCCCGGCGAACAGGTCGAGCAGGGCGGCCAGCGGGTCGTAGGTGAGGTTGCCATCGGCGTCGTACTCGCGGCGGTCCCAGACGAGGTCGAGCGCCACCTTGCGCCGGTCGTCCGGCACGGAGGCCAGGGGCACGATCTTGGCGGAGTTGACGATCGCGGAGTCGAGTCCGGCCTCGGCGGCCTCGTGCAGGAACACCGAGTTGAGCACCGACCGGGCCGCGGGGTTCAGCCCGAAGGACACGTTCGAGACGCCAAGCGTGGTGTGGATGCCGGGATAGAGGGCCTTGATCCGGCGGATCGCCTCGATCGTCTCGATCCCGTCCCGGCGGGTCTCCTCCTGGCCGGTGGCGATCGGGAAGGTGAGGGCGTCGACGATGATGTCCTCGACCCGCATCCCCCACTCGGTGACGAGGGTCTCGACCAGCCGGGTGGCGATGCGCACCTTGTGCTCCGCGGTGCGGGCCTGTCCCTCCTCGTCGATGGTCAGTGCGATCACGGCCGCGCCGTGCTCCTTGACCAGCGGCATGATCCGGCCGAAGCGTGAGCCTATGCCCTCGCCGTCCTCAAAGTTGACGGAGTTGACGACCGGGCGGCCGCCGATCAACTCCATCCCGGCCTGCAGCACCGCGGGCTCGGTGGAGTCGACCACGAGCGGGAGGGTGGACGCGCTGGCAAGCCGGGACACGACCTGGCGGATGTCGGCGACGCCGTCTCGGCCGACGTAGTCGATGCATACGTCGAGCAGGTGGGCGCCGTCGCGCACCTGGGCCCGGGCGATGTCGACGCAGTCGTCCCAGCGCTCCTCGAGCATGGCGTCCCGGAACGCCCGCGACCCGTTGGCGTTGGTGCGTTCCCCGATCGCGAGGAAGGCGCTGTCCTGATCGAAGCTGACGTGCTGGTAGAGGCTGGCGACGCCGGGATCCTCCTCGACCTTGCGGGCGGGCACGGGGGTGCCGCGCAACCGGTCGACGACGGCCTTCATGTGCGCGGGGGTGGTGCCGCAGCATCCGCCGACCAGGCCCAGGCCGAACTCCTTCACGAACTGTTCGTGTGCGGTGGCCAGCTGCTCCGGGGTGAGCGGGTAGCTCGCACCGGTGGCGGTCAGCATCGGCAGGCCCGCGTTGGGCATACACATCACGGGCACGTGCGAGTACCGGGAGAGGTGACGGAGGTGCTCGCTCATCTCGGTCGGGCCGGTGGCGCAGTTGAGGCCGATGGCGTCGATGCCGAGCGGTTCGAGGGCGGTGAGGGCGGCGCCGATCTCGCTGCCCATCAGCATGGTTCCCGTCGTCTCGACCGTCACCTCCACGAAGATCGGCAGACGGATGCCCGTCTCACTGATCGCCTGCTTGCATCCGTTCACCGCGGATTTGGTCTGCAGCAGGTCCTGCGAGGTCTCGATCAGGAAGGCGTCGGCGCCGCCGCGGATGAGGCCGATCGCCTGCTCGGCGAAGGTCGCCTTGAGGTGGGAGTAGGTGGTGTGGCCGAGGCTGGGCAGTTTGGTGCCGGGGCCCATCGAACCGAGGACCCAGCGCATCCGTCCGTCGCGGGCCTCGTAGGCCTCGACGCTCCGACGGGCGATTTCCGCTCCCAGACGCGCGAGCTCCTCGATCCGGTCTTCGATTCCGTAGTCGGAGAGGTTCGACCAGTTCGCGCCGAAGGTGTTGCTCTCCACCGCGTCGACGCCGGTGTCGAGGTAGGCACCGTGGATGGCCTCGATCATGTCGGGGCGGCTGACGTTGAGGATCTCATTGCAGCCCTCGAGCTGCTGGTAGTCCTCGAGGGTGGGGTTGTGCTCCTGCAGCATCGTGCCCATGGCGCCGTCGGCGATGACGACGCGCTCCGTCAGGGCATCGATCAGCGCCTGCGCCCGGGCCGGCGTCACCGCATCCGTGGCCCCCGCGCCATCCGCGTCGGCCGGCGGCCGTCCGGCTTCGGGGCGTGTGACGGCGTCGTGTGCACGGGGTTCGGTCATCCGGCCAGTTTAGAGGCGGGGCAGGCTGCCGTTTCCCGTGTTACGCCGGGCTCCTTCGACCTCTGGGCCTCGTGGACACTCCCCCCGGCCGCACCGAAAGTCCACCTGTTTTGCAGCTTCCAAGGCGAGTACCGTGGCAGGCAGAGAGGAGATCCGGGCGCGCACGAGTACTGTCGGCGGCCCGCGATCGGCTCTCACGGCCCGACTGCGGAAGGGACTTTCGCGGCGGGGAACTCGATCCCCCGAGGAGAGCAATCCAGATGACCAGTACAGAAGAAGTCCGCCGCAACGACAACGGGCCCCAGCCCGTTCGACCGGATTTTGTTTCCGGCCCCTGGCAGGATTCGATCGACCTACGCGATTTCATCCAACGCAATTACACGCCGTATCTGGGCGATGCAAGCTTCCTCGCGGGAGCGACGGAGCGCACGAAGGGGATCTGGGCCAAGCTGTCCGAGATGTTCCCCGAGGAACGCCGCAAGGGTGTCTACGACGTCGACGCGACCACCCCGGCCTCCATCACCGCTCACGCACCGGGTTACATCGACCGGCCCAACGAGGTCATCGTGGGCCTGCAGACGGATGCCCCGCTCAAGCGCGCGATCATGCCCTTCGGCGGCTGGCGCATGGTCGCCACCTCGCTCGAGACCTACGGTTATCCCGTGTCTCCCGAGCTGGAGAAGATCTTCACCGACTACCGCAAGACGCACAACACCGCCGTCTTCGACGTCTACCCGCCGGCGGTGCGCCGTGCGCGTAACAGCCACCTGATCACGGGTCTGCCCGACGCGTACGGCCGTGGCCGGATCATCGGCGACTACCGCCGGGTTCCGTTGTACGGCGTCGACGCCCTGATCGCAAGCAAGAAGAACGACCGCGCCGAACTCGACATGGAGCCCTCGACCGAGGACATCATCCGCGCACGCGAGGAGAACTCCGAGCAGATCCGGGCCCTGAAGGAACTCGTCCAGATGGCCGCGAGCTACGGATTCGACATTTCGAAGCCGGCCGTGACGGCGAAGGAGGCCGTGCAATGGCTGTATTTCGCCTACCTCGGGGCGGTCAAGGAACAGAACGGCGCTGCCATGTCGTTCGGCCGCAACGCGGCGTTCCTCGACGCGTACCTGGAACGCGACCTGGCCGCCGGAGTGCTGACCGAAGAAAGCGCCCAGGAACTCATCGACGACCTCGTGATCAAGCTCCGGATCGTGCGCTTCCTGCGCACCCCGGAATACGACGAGATCTTCGCCGGCGACCCGACGTGGGTGACCGAATCCCTCGCCGGCATCGGTGAAGACGGCCGTCCCCTCGTCACCAAGACCACGTTCCGGTTCCTGCAGACGCTGTACAACATCGGCGCCGCACCGGAGCCGAACCTGACCGTGCTGTGGAGCAGGTCATTGCCCGAGGGCTTCAAGCGTTTCTGCGCCCAGGTCTCGATCGATACCTCGGCGATCCAGTTCGAGTCCGACGAGATCCTCCGGGCCGCGATGGGTGATGACGTCGCGATCGCCTGTTGTGTCTCGCCGATGCGCGTGGGCAAGCAGATGCAGTTCTTCGGTGCACGCGTCAACGCCGTCAAGGCGCTGCTGTACTCGATCAACGGCGGAAAAGACGAGGTGTCGGGCAAGCAGGTCGCTCCGGAGACCATGCCGAACGCCGAAGAGGTGCTCTCGTACGACACCGTCTTCCCGGCCTACCTGGAAACGCTCGAGTGGCTCGCCGAGACCTACATCAACGCGCTGAACTGCATCCACTACATGCACGACAAGTACGCCTACGAGCGTCTGGAGATGGCCTTGCACGACAAGGACGTCATCCGCACCATGGCCTGCGGCATCGCCGGCCTGAGCGTGGTCGCCGACTCCCTGTCGGCCATCAAGTACGCCACGGTCCGCCCGGTGCGCGACGAGACCGGCCTGGTCGTGGACTACGACGTCGAGGGCGAGTTCCCGCTCTTCGGCAACGATGACGATCGGGTCGACTCCATCGCGGTGGACATCGTCGAGCGGTTCATGAATATGATCCGCAGCCACCCGACCTACCGCGACGCGATCCCCACCCAGTCGATCCTGACGATCACGTCCAACGTGGTCTACGGCAAGACCACCGGCAACACGCCCGACGGCCGTCGGGCCGGCGAGCCGTTCGCGCCGGGGGCCAACCCGATGAATGCTCGCGACACGCATGGGCTCCTCGCGTCCGCGCTCAGCGTCGCCAAGCTGCCGTTCAGTGACGCGCAGGACGGCATCTCGCTGACCAGTACGGTCGTGCCGAGCGGGCTCGGCCACAACGAGGAGGAGCAGATCACGAGCTTGGTCGGCCTGATCGACGCGTACACGTCGGCGACCGGCTACCACATCAACGTGAACGTGCTCAACCGCGACACGCTTGAAGACGCCATGGCGCACCCGGAGAACTATCCGCAGCTGACGATTCGCGTCTCCGGCTACGCGGTGAACTTCGTGCGGCTCACCCGCGAGCAGCAGATGGACGTCATCAGCCGCACGTTCCACCAGCACTGACCCGACCGCCATCCAGGACGAACGTCAGGCCCGGGTGCGGAATCGGTTCCGCGCCCGGGGTCTGAACATCTTCTGAGTCTCCCCAACCGGTGTCAGTACCAGCCTGAGGATTCGGAATGGTTCCAGGCGGCGCACGGTGTGCCGTAGCGGCCCGCGATGTAGCTCAGGCCCCAGGTGATCTGCGTGGCTGGGTTGGTCTGCCAGCGGCGCCCGCCGTGGCCATCTTGCTGCCGGGCAGTGCCTGCGGGATGCCGGTGGCACCGCTCGAGGAGTTGTAGGCGTTCAGGTTCCAGCCTGATTCCCGTTGCCACAGGCTCACGAGGCAACCGAACTGGTCGGCGCCCCAGCCGTACTGCGCGGCCATCAGATCGCGGGTGATCGCCTGGGCTCCGCTGGGGTTGGCCGGCGCTGACGGTGCCGGGGCGGGTGCGGGAGCGGGAGCGGGAGCGTTCGCCGCAGCCTCGGCCTCGGCCTCGACCTCGGCCTGCGCGTCAGCGGCAGCCTGAGCCGCAGCGGCGGCCTGGGCTGCCGCTGCGGCCTGCGCGGCGGCGGCCTGCGCGGCGGCGGCCTGTT